>NZ_JAAHHE010000011.1:0-14082 GCF_010692525.1 Moorena sp. SIO3B2 | reverse complement strand
CTATTTCAAATCTTCTAGACGAATTCGAGGATCAACTACTTTTAGAAGCAAGTCTGCTAACAAATTCCCCAAAATCAGCATTGTAGCCCCCATCATCAAGCTTCCCATTACCAGATAGAGGTCTTGAGCAGTTACCGCCTGTAAAATCAAACGACCTAAACCTGGCCAGTTGAAGAAAATTTCAGCAATAAATGAGCCACTGAGTAGAGAAGCAAACTCAAAGCCAAGGATGGTAATTAGAGGATTAATAGCATTGCGCAAAGCATGGACATAGATAACTCGATTTTCTGGCAGTCCCTTAGCACGAGCTGTCTGAATATAGTCTTGCCGTAGCACATCCAGCAATTCACCCCTAGTAATTCGTTGTAGACCTGCAAAACTAGTAATGGATAGAGCTATTGTTGGCAAAATCATATGCCAGCCAATATCCAAAACCTTACCAATGGGGGATAAATCATCATGATTGATACTGGTCATACTACCGACAGGAACTAAGGGGGAAAGATTCTGGGCGAGTATGAGCAGCAACAGAGCAGTGATTAGGCTGGGGAAACCCTGACCTGTGTAGCTAATGACTTGTAGGAATCGGTCAGTGGTGCGATTCTGATTGATAGCAGCTAGGATTCCGAGAGGAATTGCGATCGTCCAAGTAATAAAGATTGAGGCTACGGCTAAGAGTAAGGTTGCTGGTATCCGTTCTAATAACAAAGACGACACCGGACGGAAGTAAGCGAAACTGGTACCAAAGTCAAACTTGGTTACAACTCGTACTAGCCAACGCCAATACTGAATAATTGCTGGCTGATCTAAACCAAATTGCTCCTTGAGTTCCTCGATTCGTTCCGGGGAAATTTTGGGATTTTGCCTGAGGGTATCCAGAAAATCTCCTGGTGCAAACTGAATAATGGCAAAACTTAGAGCAGATGCCAACAGCAAGGTCAAAAGACCTTGCAACAGTCGCTTTACCACGTACAGAAAGGTCTCACTGGTGACCAGAAGTTTTAGTCTATGCCAAGCCCCATCAAACCGATTGATAATGCTAGAATCTCTAGTAGAAGAAGTCAATCGCTTCGCTCCAATTCAAAATTATCAATTAAAAATTCAAAATTATCCCATACCTGAATTCAGGGGGTTGTTTCCGGTGGAAACAATTGCCAATTATAAAGCTAGTCATTTTGTAAGCATTCAGCCGTCAGCCGTCAGCCGTCAGCCGTCAGCCGTTGGCCTATGGCTGATAGCTGATAGCTGATAGCTGATAGCTGATAGCTGATAGCTGATAGCTGATAGCTGATAGCTGATAGCTGAATGCTTACGTCATTTTGAATTCAAAAATTGTCATTCCTTGAAAGTCCTTTATTAATTGGAAACTTTCTTTTGACCAATGACTAATAACTAATAACTAATAACTAATAGTCAACCAGGGTTATAACTGGTACATCAGGCAGTTGCTGACGTCCACCTAAATCCCGTAATTCGATGATAAAGCCAAGAGCTACCACTTGACCGCCTGCTTGTTCTACCAGGTTGACTGTAGCTGCTGCTGTTCCTCCAGTAGCAATTAAATCATCGATAATCACAACCTGGGAGTTAGGTGTGAAAGCATCTTGATGGACTTCCAACTTGTCTGTGCCGTATTCTAGGTCATACTCAGCCGAGTATACCGCTGCTGGTAGTTTACCCGGTTTGCGCACTGGGACAAACCCAGCCCCGAGTTGGTAAGCTATAGGTGGTCCAAATATAAAACCACGAGACTCCATACCCACGACATAATCAGCCCTTACTCCTGCTTCCTGAAATTTTTGAGCTAAGGTATCGATAGTGTAGCGTAGTCCTTCTGGATTGCTCAGGAGGGTAGTGATATCCCGAAATACAATCCCTGGTTTGGGAAAGTCAGGGATATCGCGAATCAGAGATTTTAAATCCATCAGTAGGTGAACTTAGTTATCAATGGGGTTTGACTCAAACTATAGCTTGCCATTCCCTTTCTGTAAAAGCGTACACTAGAAAGCTGAACCTTGTGTGATTCCTTGGAACAAATCTATTCAAAAGGTTTTCGCTGTAGGATAAGCGCTATTAGAGTGAATCTTTCGACGGACCGTAATGCTGACCAATAGTCCTGCTTCCCAGTCAAAGCCAATAATTTTAGATAGCCTACCTGATTTCAGGATTCCAGCTCAGGGCTGTCCACCACGAACTCGGCTGCATATTGACCTAATTTTACTAGCCATTGAAGCTCTCGAACTGGGAGGTTCTGAGGCGATGCTATTGGCGGCTAGAGAGCTGGAACTTCAGGACATTATTAAAAATCGTGTTGTCCTGTGGCGTATGCGCTCTACCAATCCCTGGCGGCGCTCTTACACACGACGTCCTCTAACTCCAGAGGAAGCTAAGGCTTTAGTGGTGATTGCTAGTCATATGGCACGGCGAATGACGGTTCTGATTAGGCAGTTGTTGACGGCTTATCAACAACTACTGGAAAAGCAGGTGCCTCTAGAACAACATTTTCGCCTATCTAAGTATTTGGAAAGGTTCCAGGCTCATTTTCGCAGCCGGATGAATCCCCGTCGCTCTAAAGTGGCTGCCTATAACTCTGAAGAAAAGTTGAATCAACTCGCAATTTCTCTATTGAGTGAGCTTCTGTTCTGTACAGGCACTTCTGGAAGGCAAAGATTATGGACGAGTCTGTTTGATGGAGAATTGCCTTGAACGTTGGTGTTCCTGACTATAGCCATGCCATCAACTATCAAGTATAGTCAGCTGATTGACAAATTACCCATTATCAATTATCAATTATCCATTATCGATTACCCATTATCCATTACCAATTACCCATTCCCTCAATGCTAGTCTAAGAGGTTGAAGGGGATTTTTCAGCAGGAACAGCCGATGACAATTCGACGCCAGTACAGTCTTCCCAACTGTACCCTAATCCTGGAGGGTTGGAGTAATAGTACCACAGGGGATGGGTTACAGCCAGATGCCCGACCATTGCTGACAACTCTAAGTAATGCGGAATGCTATGTAGGGGCTATGGACAAACCCCTCAGCGGTGGGCGGGATTTTTTTGAGGACTTGGTAAATAGTGTAAGCCGCTATGCTCAGGAATTTTTGTCTAAAGTGCCTCACCCCCAACCCCATGCTGAGAAACCAGCTAAGGTGCATCTGCAGAAAGTCGAGGACAAGAATTTGCATCGACTGATACTGCTAAATACTGCTGAGTCAGGAGCAATGACTAACTCAGGCAAACCTCTCCATGTAGATTTGAACACAGTGCAGTTGTTTGACTTGGTGGAGGCGATTGACCAGTTTTTGGCTGATGGACGAACCCTACCAGATATTAGTGTTTCGTTGCAGCCTGTTTCTAAGCACTATCGCCAAGCTGAAAAACCAGTAACCGAGCGTACTGGACCTGCTGCACTGGGAATGGCAAGTTTGGCTCTAGCTGCGATCGCATTTTTCTTTGTACCGATTCCAGAAGTACGGGAACCCGAACCTTCCCGAACAGGGGAAAATACTAATGAAACCACCACCCCAACTGGGGAGAGTGACCCTCAGGCAACACCAACACCAACACCAAAGGGAACACCACTCTCCATCGACGAGCTAGAAAAAGTGCTCACAACTGCACCAGAAATTACTGATCCCACAGAGTTGCGCTATATACAAAGAAGCCTGCAAAAGCGAATTTTTCGAGCTTGGGGGAACCGGCAACAGTTTGCTGGGAATTTAAAATACCAGGTTAGTGTTGGCAGAGATGGTGCGATTTTAGGCTACAAACCCGTTAATGGCACACCCTTGGATGGGGCAGAGCAAACCCCCCTGCCTGAATTGCTCTACACCAAGACTACAGACAATATTGCTACCCAAGAACCTATTGCTCAGTTCCAGGTGTTATTTAAACCAGGGGAAAACGAAGGGATTCTCGAAATCAGTCCTTGGGATGGTTATATGGGTAAGATTACCCTAGGTCCAGAAATTACTGACATCGCTGTCATTAATGATTTGAAAGACAAAGTGTCTCAGCCAATTCGTGACAGTTGGAATAAAACCTCCAGCTATCCTCAAGATTTAACTTATCGAGTAGCTGTGACTGAAGAGGGTATCATTGCTGATTATGAAGCAATTGATAAAGAGTCTTGGGATTACTCCCAAGAAACTCCTTTAGAACGCCTAATGAAGCCAGCAGCAGCTGGAATTGGTAGCGAAGGGACTGGGTTAGTACCCCAGAAGCCCCTTGCTCATTTCCGAGTAGTCTTTAAAAATAATGGCGAGTTAGACGTTAGTCCCTACAGGAGCAACGAATAATTTACTGTGGCAAATTGAACAAAATCTCTCCCTAACCCCACCTATAATAGGTAGGGTTAGGGAGACCAAACAAAAAACACTACCTTTTCTTATTCTTTTGGCAATTCTAGATTAATGATATTGGTGTTAAGCTATATTAATAGAATATATAGCGTTTGGAGCTCGATTGTAAACACACGAATTACCAAAAAATGCCAAAGGAATCTCCCCTAAACCCTGGCTCGGAAGGGGGGCAGGTAAAAGCCAAGAGGGGAAAGAGCTCCTCAGTTTTATTGCCAAAAAAAAGACCATACAGGTTTACATCTCAAATACAAACGCACTTAGCTGATAGCTGATAGCTTTAGTTTTTATAGTTTTTCGGGTTTCGGTTTTAAGCTCATGCCGTCAGAATAGCGTATTTCAAGATTTTTTCAACCGGCCCTCACCTGAATTATTACCCTTTTTTCAATTCGTTTTTCCGAAAAATGCAGAATTTTTGCGTCCGCTCTTGCCCAACCAAGGAAAACCCTGCGGTTTCGAACAAGCTAAGATACTCTGTTTCATCGAAAAATATTAATCGCATTTGTTGTTGAGAAAGGATCTTGCCATTTGCTGAAAATGTATAAGTCTTCTGTAATGATTGTTCTCCAAAGTCGGTTTTTTGCGTATACACGATTCCATCTTTGATTGGCATTTCAGAATTGGTATGATCCCCTTGAATCGACATACATAAAATACCATCCTTATCTAAAATATCATACAGTTTGTTCAGGGATTTCATCTGCACATCTTTGTTAGGGCAATAACTATACAGCCGATATTGTTGTTCTTGCTCTCTGTAGGAGAAACAGAAAACTCCCCCAGTCGAAATAACAGCCTCAAAAGTCTCGCTGGTTTCATAATCTTCAATACTTGCACATACGAGCCTCACCGAATTATCCTTGAGTCTTTTTTCTGCTTGTGTAAGCATCGCAGGCGAGAAATCAATACCTGTAATATTATAATTCTCCAATAACAACATCTGCTCCGTTAATAAGCCGCTTCCCACCCCCATATCCAGAATTTTTCTTCTTTCACCCAAAATTTTCTGCAATGATGTGGCATAACCCTTATGGTCATAATAGCCAGATGTCATCAAGTTATCATAATACTTGGCGAGTTCTGTGTATGTATTGTCCACAGACACCAAATCAGAAGATTCTTGTTTTCCCATAAAAATCATGCCTCTTTGAATTTATATATAATAATATCATTTAGGTGGGGATAAATAAACCTTAAAACTCATAATCAAAAAATAAACCTGAAAGCTTTTATTCAAGGGGTTTTCACGATTTGAATCTCAATTCATAACACCTGAAAACCGTTTATAATCACCCCCTTAGTGGGCAGGTATGTCAATGGGTTAAAAGGGAGGTGGGGTGCTGGGGAGAGTTTTTTTTAGGTTAAAAATACCTAAGGTGCGCTTGATCCATTAAGAATTAAATTCGCCACGGTTCCCATTTTTATTAATAAAAATTACCCCACGGTGCGCGTTCAGCACCGCTATCTCCCTATCTCCCGTTTCTCTCCACCTCCTATCCAAACGAATAATTTTTAGTGGCCAATTTAATCTTGGCTGATACCCAGTTGCGTTATTGGTTGACTGTTAACCATTGCTTGTATCTAGTCAACACTCAACACTCAATACAACTTTTTAAAATTAAAATCCCCCCGGGAGCAGGGGGGATTTTCAACGAAACATACTGCTGACAGAAGAGTCTTCATGAATACGCCAGATGGTTTCACCCAATAAGTTAGCCACTGAAAGCACTGTCAACTGTGGAAACTGTTTCGCTTCCGGAAGTGGAATAGTATTGGTAACAATTACTTCTTCAAACACCCCACTAGAGAGGCGCTCTACAGATGGTGGCGAAAACACGGCATGGGTTGCACAAGCGTAGACTTGACGAGCACCCTCTTGACGCAGTACTTTGGCCGCTTCACAAATCGTGCCAGCAGTGTCAATCATATCATCCACCAACACCGCAGTTTTACCCTTCACATCCCCAATCACATTCATGACTTGAGCGATATTGTGAGCTTGCCTGCGCTTGTCGATAATGGCAAGGGGGGCATCATATAGCTTTTTGGCAAACGCTCTGGCTCTAGCCACACCACCAACGTCCGGCGAAACTACTACCAGATCGGTTAGTTCCTTAGAAGCCAGGTATTGTCGTAATACTGGTAAACCGTAGACATGGTCGCAGGGGATATCGAAATAACCTTGAATTTGAGCGGAGTGCAAATCCATTGCCAAAATCCGATTAGCACCAGCTTCAGTAATCAGGTTAGCCACCAGTTTCGCTGTAATGGACTCACGCCCCGCCGTTTTACGGTCTGCTCGAGCATAACCATAGTAAGGAATCACAGCAGTAACTTGCCGTGCTGAGGCTCGACGGCAAGCATCGATCATAATGAGTAACTCCATCAGGTAATCATTCACCGGATAGCAAGTCGGTTGAATCAGGTAAACATCACACCCCCTGATGGATTCTTGAATTTGGACATAGAGCTCCCCATCAGCAAATCGTTTCCGTACCATCGGTCCCAAGTCGATGCCTAGATAGCGTGCCACTTCCTGAGAAAGGGAAACATTTGCCGAACCAGAAAATAGTCTTAAACGATTGTTATCGGCTATCTGGGGCAGAATAGGTTGAAGCTCTAAAGTAACTGAACTGCTCACAGCAAACCCTCGAAGCTTATTTCAACGCGATCTTAACATTCTAAGAATATCCTTTTTATAATAATTTTTATAATTATTTATTTAAATTTGATTAATATTTTATTAATTTTTATAGCATTTAACTCATACAGTACTTTCCGCAAGACACAATATATTGCAATCCGATCTGATTCGTGAAAGAAATGGGCTGCTTTAAGGCAGGAGGCAGGAGGCAGGAGGCAGGAGGCAGGAGGCAGGAGGCAGGAGGCAGGAGGCAGGAGGCAGATGGCAGAATGTAAGGGAAAAGGATCGAGTTTTTAAAAATTTCAGTGATTTTACAAATGATTTAGGATTGCTATATAGTGTAGTGTGATCAAACTAAGGTCATAAATCAAGAATTTTTTTTAAGTTTCTTAGTCAAATCCGAAAATAAACTATTGTCCCTAATTTGATGTTCAACTGTACATCTATTCAATTAAGGTAGTTATTTGAGATAATTCCACAGGAAAATAAGATAGCAATGAACATGTCGTGATGTTATAATAAACCAGAAAAACCTATATAAGCAGGTGCACAAAATTAATTGCACATTTACCGAAAATCAAAGCCATGCAATGTAAGGGTTACAGAGATCCAGAGTAGGTAATTAATTTTGTTTAGGTGCTTAGCAGTTGTGATATTGATTAACTACACAGGATTTTTTCCCTATTCCCTATTTCCTATTCCAAATTCCCTACAGGACTTACGCAATAACTATACTTGTAGGGTATAGCTTCTGACTCTACACCATAAGCGGGTTTGGAGTCCAGTCTTGGGTAAGCGCTGATTTATATGCTTATCAACTGTTACTCAAAGGAACAGTTGGAATCCATCGGTGGAGTTCCAAAGCAACCGAAATAAGTCTAAACTTCAAGAATACTCCTCCTGCCTCATTGTCCGTAACAACTGATCTACCACCGATGGAACCACCGATTGCCTCTGGAACTATTCTGCAAAATCGCTACCATCTGCTCCGTGTCCTTGACCAAGGAGAATTCAATCGGACTTACCTGGTAGAGGATCAAGGGCGTTTCAATGAACCTTGTGCCCTCAAAGAATTTATTCCCCCTCAGACAGAAACTAATAATTTAGATAAGTCAAGGCAACTGTTTCAACAAGAAGCAGGTATCCTGTATAAAATTGAACACCCCCAAATTCCTCAGTTCCGAGCTACCTTTGAAGAGCAAGGACGGCTGTTTCTGGTGCGAGACTACGTAGAGGGAAAAACCTATGGTGAACTACTAGAACAACGGAAAGCCCTTCAGAATCAAAGTGAACCTCTATCTTCTAATCCCGATGGGGAAGTCCAATCACCCCCAATGGCTAGCCCGACCAAGTTGGGAGTCGTATCAGAAACGGAAGTGCGTCAGCTATTGCAGCAATCTTTGCCAGTTTTGGACTACATCCACAGCCAAGGGATTATTCACCGAGATATCATACCGGATAACATTATCATGCGGGAGACGGACAGTATACCGGTGTTGATTAATTTGGGTGTGGTACAGGAACTGGCAACTCGTCTTCAATTGCCCGATACTCCCACACCAACAACTAGTATTGGCAAAAGCGGTTACGCTCCCAGGGAGCAAATTCAGACCGGTCAGGTGTATCCAAGTAGTGACCTATATTCCCTAGCAGTGACTGCGATAGTGCTACTGACTGGGAAAGAACCAGAAGAACTGGTGGATAATACTAATCTGACTTGGAACTGGCGTCCCTGGGCTAGGGTTAGCGATGAGTTAGCTGAGATATTAAATCGGATGCTTAGTTATCAAGCAAGCGATCGCTACCAATCCGCTAGAGAAGTCTTGTATGCCTTTCAAGCTTCTGGGTTAACTCCCCAACTTCCAAAACCCAAGCCAATACCCGGCACGACAGTGGCATCAGCTCAAGGTGGAACACCCAGGGAGGCTAGAGGTGGAGAACCGAGTGAACCGGTGATGTCTCAAGCCACGGGTCGCTCTATCTGGAATAGTCCTTGGCCGCTGCTTGGGATAGCTACAGGACTAGCAGTGCTGGCAGGAATAGGCTCTTGGGTGTGGGTGAGCAATTTTAATCAGCAGGACACTGGCAAATCTCCAAGTCCTAAGGTGTCAGTGAGTCCTAGTCCTAGTCCTAGTCCGACTCCCACTCCGAGCCCTAGCGCTAGTCCAACCCCTAGCGCTAGTCCAACCCCGAGTAAACCTCAAATCTACAGTCAGCGTCTAGAGCTTTCTGCTGGTAAAACCCTTTCAAAATCCAGGAATTTAAAGGCTAATCACACTATTAACTACATTATCCAGGGTAAACAATACCAAACCCTGAAGACATATCTCAGTGACGAAGGGGTCTTGATGACAGTGCTTGGCCCGGACGGAAAACCAGTGGACAATCGAGCTAAACGGGTACGGCAATGGGAAGGGAAATTTCCTTTCACTGGCAACTACACGATTCAACTAAGTCCAGTTAAGGGTCTACCGAATAGCGATTATCAGCTAGGATTAAGGTTAACAGAAGCACCGAAGCCGAAACCTAAACCTAAACCAACTGCTGATTATAACATAGAAAGGGTCAATTTATTGCAGGGAAGCAAGGGTTTGCAGCTACTGGGTCGCACTAGCCCCCAGAAGATTCAGCGCTACTTGGTGAAGGCTAAACAGGGTAAGCAATTGAAGCTAGAGGTGATTGAAAGTGATGTGGCTTTAACTATCCGCTATCCCAATGGGAAGTTAGTGGAACAGGCTTCAGGGGTGCAAAGGTGGCAAGGTCAGCTGCCTAGTTCTGGTGAGTATATAGTAGATGTAATTGCTAAACAGGAAAGAAAGTTTGCTTTAGATATTAGCCTTTCAGACTTAAAGTGAGTCAATCTTGAACGTATTACTAATTACTGGCACCAATACAGGCATCGGCAAAACGGTTTTGACTTCTGTGATCGCTGCTTATTGGCAGACTTACCGTCCTCAAGAGAGTCTGGGGATATTCAAGCCGATTCAAACCGGAATTGGCGATCGCGAAATTTACCAGCAACTATTTGACTTGGCTCAAACCCTGGAGGAGATCACACCCGTGGAGTTTAAAACCCCTGCAGCACCACCAGTTGCTGCAGATCTAGAAGGAAGACAGGTTGACCTCGAAAAGGTCTGGCAAGGCTTCAATACTCTGCGCAGTCAGCGGGATGTGGTCTTGGTGGAAGCTTTGGGAGGACTAGGTTCACCGGTGACTCATGAACTGATTGTGGCAGATTTGGCAAGGGATTGGCGATTGCCAACGGTATTGGTTGCGCCGGTAGAATTAGGAGCGATCGCACAAGTGGTTGCTAATGTTGCCCTGGCACGCTCATCACGAGTTGACCTCACAGGGATTGTCCTCAATTGCGTCCAACCTCGTACCTCCGAAGAAATAACTCAGTTGGCTCCGATTAGCTTAATCGAGACTCTAACCAATGTTAAGGTTTTGGGGATTTTACCTCATCTATCTGACCCAATGGACTACTCGAAACTTGCTCAAGTCGGTTCAAATTTGGATGTCAGTGGTTGGTGAGGCATGATGGTAAATGTGAGGGGAAAGGGTAACAAAGGTTAAACTATGCGATCGCGGACGATTCGAGAAGGCTCCGTTGGCTTATTAATAGTAGCAGGACTTGCTGTTTTCGGTGGACTTGTTGTATGGATTAGTGGCATTAGCTTAGGTCGAAAGAGCTATAAATTCATTGTCAATTTTGGGAACGCTGCTGGGATGCAAGTGGGGGCATCGGTCAGCTATCGCGGTGTCCAAGTTGGGAGAATCACTAAGATTGAACCCGGTACTAATGGGGTCAATGTCACCGTTGAAATTGATGACCCTGGATTGTTAATCCCCCGCAAAGTCCAGGTTGAAGCTAATCAATCGGGTTTAATTGGTGCTACCAATGTGGATATCATGCCCCTAGGACAATTACCTGCAACTGCTCAAAGTCTTACACCCTTCGGAGCACAATGTAATTCTGCCCTAGTTATTTGTGAAGAAGATCAGATTAATGGTGATGTGGGTTCCACCTTTGCTGACCTTCTACGGAACGGAAATCGCATTGCTGAACTCTTCGGTGATCCAGCCTTTTTTGACAAAATCAATAGCCTTGCGGAAAATGCCTCCAATGCAGCTAGAGACGTTTCAGAACTTAGCAAAGAGATGACCCAGTTGTCCCGCATCGTGCGGCAAGAGGTAGCAGGCTTGTCCAACGCAACGAATGCTGTGACCAGTGCGGCCAATCAAACATCTAGTCTAATCGGGTTGGCAACCAGTAGCATTTCTAGTACCTCCGAGCAATACAGCCAAACGGCAAGGGAACTCAATCAGTTGATCACCTCTGCCAATCAACTATTGGTCAGCAATCGGGGAAATTTGGTCACCACCTTGGATAGCATCTCTCAGGCCAGTGAAGATCTGCGTATACTGACCAGCAACTTAACCGTTACCGCGAATCGGGTTAACTCAGCGGTTTATCAAACGGATGTATCACAAATGCTGCGGAACTTAGAAAACCTATCAGCTAATGCTGCCCAAGCATCTGCTAACTTACGTAATGTTTCCAATACTCTCAACAGTCCCACTAATTTACTGGTATTGCAACAAACCCTCGACTCAGCACGAGTTACCTTTGAAAATGCCCAAAAGATTACCGCTGACCTAGATGATCTGACTGGGGATCCAGCGTTTCGCCGCAATGTCAAGGATTTAGTTAATGGACTCAGCGGCTTAGTGTCTTCTACCGAGCAGCTGCAACAGCAGGCTCTGATATCTCAACAACTGGAAGCTCTCAATACTGCTATAGATACAGCTTCGTCTAATGAGCTGGCTAAAACTCCTCCCATCCCTAAGTCCCCCCCTAAGATCGATCTACCTAAGATAGATCCAATAGCTCCCGCTGATCAGAACCTTAAACCGAATCAAGAAAAACAGATCTTTAAGCTTTTACCCCCAGCCCCTAGGAAATCGGTTAAATGAAATTAATCTAGTAAAGGGAGCAGGGAGCAGGGAGCAGGGAACAGTGGTAAGAGGCCGTATTCAGTAAATTTTGTTAGTTGAAGAGCCTAATTTTGTTTTTACAGTAAGCTTTCTGAGTTTTTTAACTGGAAATTTATCATAAAAGGTACTGAAAAACCAACATGATTTTTTCCCACTCCCTACTCCCTACTCCCTACTCCCTACTCCCTATTCCCGACTTCAGCAAAGAAGTCTTAAGTCCAGTCATCCTGGCTCCCACAACTGTTGTCTCGTCTATACGCGAGACCGGCTTGATGAATCTGAAGGGTTTTCTCAAAAAGCTGTTGTTCTGTCAGTTGCCATCGCTGAAGCAATAAATCCAAGTCTCTTTGAATGGCCCTAGCACCGGGAAAGCTGTCATAGCGAATCCGCAGTCGGGCTAATTCCGCCAAGTTGTATTCATTGGGTTGTTGTTGTAAAAGACGGTTAACTATTTCGCGATCGCGTTTTTCCTGAGGATGTTGCTGGTCTTGATTTCCTACCATCTCAGTCAAGGCTTCCATGCTTGCTTGAACATCAATCACTACTTATACCAAAGGGAACAGGTAACAGGTAACAGGGAATCGGGAATCGGGAATCGGGAATCGGGAATCGGGGTAAGAGTGTGGGGAGATAGGGGACAGGTAATACTGATATTTTGCACTATTTACAATTACTTAAAAATAGTATATCTAATGCTTAAAGATAATAAGTTATAGTTTTTTTAAACATTAGATATACTTGGTTGTTTTTTGAAAAAATAGCACTACGCATTAAGGTGTTTGACATTCCTAAACTCCGAAACTTAGTCATACCTGACTTGTGACTTGTGACTTCTGACTTGCGCGTAGCACTATAAACAGATGTTACTCTGACCAACAGTGCCGGGAAATCTAAGACTGAGACTAATCGGCCAGGCCTATCCATGGAACGCGATCGCATCCCCTTTGCCCACAAAGCTAATCCCTTATCTAGCTCCGACGACAGCACCAATCCCCTCATACCAAGCCGACCCAGAGAAACCATTTCACTAATGCAATTGGGCTTACTGGGATTGCTCGAAGTTAGTAGTCTATGTTTATTACTCGCCTCACCCACCCTCGCTCAAATTACCCCAGATAGTACCTTGGGGGATGAAAATTCTCAAGTTACTCCCAATCAGACTATCCGTGGTGCCGCAGCGGATTTAATCGAAGGGGGAGCAATACGAGATAGTAACTTATTCCACAGTTTGATCGAATTTAATGTTGGTAATGGTCAACGAGTGTATTTTGCTAATCCCGATGGCATTACTAATATATTGACTCGTGTCACCGGTAGCACCCTCTCTCAAATTCTGGGCACCTTGGGAGTAAACGGTAGCGCTAATTTATTCTTGCTTAATCCCAATGGTATTGCATTTGGATCTAATGCTCGCTTAGAGGTTGTCTGAGAAGTCTCATTTGCTACATCCAAGCCCCCGTTGGTCCCCCAATTTTGGGGGACTTTTAGAAGCAAATTGACTCTTGTTCCCCCCAAAGTTGGGGGGCTAGGGGGGCAAAATTCAGTATCAAAAAACTTTTCAGATATCCTCTTAGATGTAGCAGGCTCCTTTGTTGCTAGCACTGCTGATAGTGCGGTATTTGACAATGGTTTCAATTTTAGCGCTAGTAATCCACAGGCCCCACCATTGTTAACCATCAATATTCCCATCGGTTTGCAATATGGTAGCAATCCTGGTTCAGTAAACGTGACAGGAGCTACCTTAACGATCGAGACTGGGCAAACCATGGCCTTACTTGGGGGTGAAGTTAACCTCAATGGTGCCACCCTTCAAGTGCCAGGGGGACGGGTAGAATTAGGAGGATTATCCAGTCGAGGAACCGTTACGCTCAATGGCGCAACATCCGTAAGTTTTCCCGATGGAGTCCAACCAGCTGATATTTCCTTGACTAACAGTAGCTTAGTAGATTTGACACTCCCCGCCCTGGAAGGACGGGGATTCTTGTTTCAACGAGGTGACTTGTTATCCCTTGCCGGAGCCAGGAAAAATAGAGGTCTCCTCTCCCCAAGCGTAGTTGGTCTTTGACCTAGGTTTC
>NZ_JAAHHE010000109.1:0-20591 GCF_010692525.1 Moorena sp. SIO3B2 | reverse complement strand
GAACGCCTTTTCCCAAAAGAATTGGAACGCGAGTAATAATCATTTCATCAACAAGGTCTTCTTGAAGAAAACTTTGGATTACTCTACCTCCATCTATGTAAAGATTTGTATATCCCTTTTGATTCAAATGATTAATTATTTTTTTTATATCTCCACGAAGAATTTCTGCTTTACCAAAAACTTTTTCTGGAAGCTTTGTTAAGCTATTACTTAATACAAAAACGGGTTTTGGATAAACCCATTGACCAAAAGTTAAAACTTTATCAAAGGTTTTTCTTCCCATCACTATGGCATCTATGCTTTTCATAAACTTAGCATATCCATAATCACTTTGTTCGGGGTTAGGTATTTCTTCTAGCCAATCTAATCCGCCATCACTTGTAGCGATAAATCCATCTAAGCTTGTTGCTATATAGACATAATTGGTCATTAGATTTTATCCGTAATTGTCAAAATTAATCCTGATAACTATAAATATTGCAGGTTCTAACCAGATACGGCAAAAGTAGCTCCCGGATTTCTCACAAAGATAGTTTTAGTAGCTGTAGCCCTTATCCAGTCAAATCCAACCTAAACAGGTAAGGGTTTAAACAGTGTATTGTTTTTTCTATTCATTTTGATCAGGGTCAAGCCCAGATTTAATAACGCTTTCAGGGTTTGCGATCGCTAAATTTGTGAGAAATGCGGCGTCTTCAGTACATTTTATGCTAAATTTCCAGTTAAAAAACTCAGAAAGCTTTCTTTACAGGTAAAATTAGGATATTCAACTAACAAAATTTTCTGAATACGGCCTCTGACGACTGTTCCGGTGATCCGCTGTTCCGGTGATCCGCTGTGAAATACTGTTTATTTAGCATAACAAGTACGGAAGAGCCTGTAATCCATGGCAGACTATAAGCAAGCACTGGTAAAAGACGGTAAGAATCCAGAAGGTCTAATTGTCTTTCCAGCTTTCATTACCCAGAAGGAAATGGATGCCCTTAAGGACTTTAGAGTCGGGGATCGGGATACCTTTGTTGTCGCCTATCCTAAATCTGGTACGACATGGATGGAGCAGATTGTTCACTTGCTTGCTCACAATGGAGAGCAAGGGGACAAAGTATTGAGTGAAGCAGTTCCTTGGTTAGAAGGTGCAGCAACTCGTTATGGAGGTTTAGAGAATCTGATTAAAACTCCTAGCGATCGCCGTTACTTTCACACTCATTTACCGTTGTCTTTGATGCCAATGTTTGGCGAAACTAAAGCAAAGTATATTTATGTGGCTCGCAATCCTAAGGATAATGCTGTTTCCTATTATTATCATGCATTGAGCAAAATGGGATACGAGGGGAGTTGGAGCGAATTTATTACGCTATATCGTGAAGGCAAGGTGGCCTATGGCTCAATATTCGATCACGTTTGGGAATGGTGGAAAGCAAGCCAAGATTCAGATAATGTCATGTTTGTCAAGTACGAAGACATGAAAAAGGATTTAGCTCAAGTCGTTACCGATGTTGCTAGCTTTATAGATATTCCCTTAACCTCCGATTTACTCGATGCTGTGGTTGCTGGTAGTGAATTTTCGGCAATGGCAATCAATCCCAAAGCTAATCTGGATTGGGTGCCTCAGCGAGAAGGTATCCCCAAACATATGCGCAAAGGAATTGTAGGAGATTGGAAAAACCACTTTTCTTCAGAAGAGACTAGTATTTTTGATGCTCTATACCAATCAAGAATGGCACAATTTGGTCTGGAATTTGACTTTGAATTGACCTATTAGCCCGTAGCGCTATAATGGTTCGAGCTTCCAAAAAGGGATGCAGCAAGGGAACAGGGGGTTTCCCCCACTTGCGCTTTCCATCAAGACAATAGACTTCGCGGCAGTTGTCGGGAACAGGGAACAGCGGATCTGGGAACAGTGGACAAGAATTGAGGTAAACACTATCAGAAAAATACTTTTGCAAGAGGTCTAATGAATCAAGACTTCAGAAAGAGAAAAAATTATACAAGAGTGGAATGTCTACTAACAATCTGACTTTTCACGGGATGTGGAAAGTTAGATTGTTAGTAAGCATTCAGCTGAAGGGCTACGCGCACGCTACTTGAGGTGCTATCATAAAGTAGGGTGGACAAAGTTCTATTATCTAGAATTCTGAAAAGAACTAAACGGTTTTTGCCCACCCTACAAGCTCACGGCTGACCGCTGACTCGCCCTAGGAGGCGCGCACCTTGAGCAAATTTAATTCGCCACGGGTTGCACCTAAAAGATACATGCTGCTTTGGGCGCGACCTTGGAGGTTGTCGGAATTTATGGTTTTCTAGCGCTAACAAGTGAGTAATAACCGTAAGTTTGAACTATTAATATTTCTTCAAACCCAGCTTCTTGCAAAAGTTGCTCAAGCTCCGCTGCACTAAATTGCTTACCCTCAGTAACCCAAAATAGGCACAGGGAAAATGAAGTAGCAATTAGGGGACTGTCTTTAGTATCTGCTAGTAGTATTTCATGTAAATAAATTCGACCTCCATGGGGTAAGGCTTCAAAACTTTGCTTGGCTAAGTATAAACATTTTTCCCATCCCCAGTCGTGAAAAATATTACTGAATAAAACTGCATCGTAGCCAGCAGGAAAAGGGTCTTTGAAAAAATCCCCCACACATGTATCTACTCGGTCAGATAATCCAGATTCTGCTATGTATTCTTTTGCTATCTTGCATATTGTTTGTAATTCTAAAATAGTGCAGTGAATTTGAGGGTAACGCTGAGCTAAGGCAAAACAAAAAGCACCAGAACCCCCTCCTACATCAAGAAGATGTTTTACATTAGAAAAGTCACCTTTACTTGCAGCACCAATCGCAGGAGAAACGGTTTGACTGTGCATATGCCTGGTAAAAGCTTTAGCTTTTTCTTCTTCTAGTTCATGGGTTTCCCAAACATCCTTGTTGTTGTAAATGCTAGCCTTATCATTACGAAAAGCTTCTAGGAGAGAGGAATGGGATAGAGGATTTTCTCGTATGAAATGTAGTATGCCGCCCCAGTAATAAGGACTATGAGGGAGTAAAAAAGTTTGTGATACCTGGGTAAGGTGAAATTTTCCATTGAGCTGCACAAGATAACCTAGTGATGCCATTACTCCCAAAAGCCCTTCGGTAGCACGAGACCCCAAAGACAAGTTTCTTGCTACCTCTTGAGCGGTTGCAGGTGCTTGATCTAATAGAGAGAAAAGCCCTAGTTCGTCAGCGACGGTAAGTGTGGGAAAGTGGAACATTGACAACCATGTATCCCAAAGTAGTTTATCATCACAAGTTAATATTTCTAGTTCCTGATTTTTATCTGAGATTGACATGATATTGTCCTCCCAAAAGTGATGTCCCTGCACAGAGTAGCGATCGCACTAATCAACCAATTGATCGAGCAACTCGGAAAGCTCCAACTGGTCTTTGTTGCGGTTATGATTGTAAATCATTAGACATCTCCAATGTCAGGATCAACCCATCTAATTTTTTAAATCCTATGTATAGTGTTTTTGAAATTCAATAAACACTATATGTGGAAAAGCCATTGTCAATAAGCACAAGAAGGCCGGTTTATTGAGAAGTATCCCCGCTTACCCAACAAGATGCGTTTACCCTGTCTCCAATGTAAGCATTCAGGTGCTGGGGTTGACAAAAGGGGAAAGATGAGTAATATAGCGCTACGCGCAAGGCAATAGGAATCCCCCCTAACCCCCCTTAAAAAGGCAATAGCCAACAGTTTACTACAACAGCTTAGGTGCGCTTGACCCATTAAGAATTTAATTCGCCACGGGTCGCACCTTTTGCTGCTTTTATCAATGTCCTAACTTTAATGCGTAGTGCTATATTTTAGAACCATGGAAATTAAACCACCGCTGGGTGGTAGTCGAACCCGAAAGCTGTCCGTTATCTCAGGGAAACCACTGGGGAAGTAAGTGTGAGTCAACCCGAAGCTATGTCGTGGCTCAGCTGGTAGAAAGTCCCATCGCAATTGTAGTGTATTCACCATTCTACATTCTTAATTCTACATTCTGGAAGACCTTCACAATCCAGCCTGCCATCTTCACAATTCAGCCGAAACCTTCACAATTCAGCTGCAGTCTTCACAATTCAGCCTTAATTGCGATGCCATGTGGTAACGCCACCACCCTGGTCAATCAACGTAATCCCTTGAGCTTGCAAGTCATCGCGAATGCGATCGCTTAATTCAAAGTTCTTGGTTTTCCGTGCTTCAGCCCGCTGCTGAATCAGTGCTTCAATTTCCCCATCACTCAATCCATCCGTAGAAACTTCCGTTTCTTCTTCCGGTTGTGCTTCTAACCCTAATACCTGAGCTAATTCCACGAGACTACGCCATTGCTGCTCTAATTCTGAAGCAGGAGTCTCGGTTTTACCCTGATGTACGAGGATATTGCCTTCCCGGCGTAACCCTTTGGCCACTTCAAACAATACCGCTAAGCCTCCTGCAAAGTTGAAGTCGTCATCTACGGCTTCTTGAAACTGTTGCGCTATAGTTTCTTCTACCTGCAAGGGGTTTGATGGTGTGGCTGATTGGTCTTGCCATCCTAATTGTATACCATAGTTATGGCCAAACAGCAAGCCCTCTTTGAGAGTTTGCCAGCCATTGGTAGCAGATGCGATCGCATCATCCGTAAAATCTACTGGCTTACGGTATTGCGCCATTAACACAAATAGCCGCACTGCCATCGGGTCAACCGGACGGTCGAGTAAGTCTCGGATAGTAGTAAAGTTGCCTAGAGACTTAGACATTTTCTCTCCATCCACCTTAACCATGCCATTGTGTAACCAATAACGGGCTAGGCTTTTACCAGTTACAGCTTCCGATTGAGCAATTTCATTCTCGTGGTGGGGGAAAACCAAGTCAGAGCCACCAGTATGAATATCAATCGTTTCCCCCAGCATATCTCGCACCATGGCCGAGCATTCAATATGCCAACCTGGACGACCAGGTCCCCAAGGGGATTCCCAAGAGGGTTCCTCTGGCTTAGCGCTTTTCCAAACCGCAAAATCAAAGGGGTCTTTCTTCTTAGGCCCAACGGAGTCGGCTACATCCACCCGTCCACTGGCTCCTGCTTGCAAATCCTCTAACTTGCGGCCAGAGAGTTTGCCATACTCCTCAAACCGACGCACTGAATAGTACACATCCCCATCGGCTTGGTAAGCATAGCCCTTTTGTTCCAACTCATACACCAGTCGCTTGATTCCATCTAAGGTATGAGTAGCGCGGGGGTAAGCATCAGCCTCTTGGACATTCAGCCTTGCCATATCTTCAAAATAGGCATCAATGAAGCGTTCAGACACTGCCTCCATAGAGGTGCCTTCCCTTCGGGCTCGGTTCAGGATTTTATCATCAATATCTGTAAAATTTTGGACATAATTCACATCATAGCCCCGCCATTGTAAGTAGCGACGAGCGGTATCCCAGACAATACAGGTTCTAGCATGACCCAAGTGGCACAAGTCATACACCGTAATGCCGCAGCAGTACATCCGGACCTTACCAGTTTCCAATGGCTCAAAGGATTCCTTGCGGCGGGTTAAGGTATTGTAAAGGTGTAGGGTCATGACAAAGAAAAGGTAAAATCACCAGCAGTGGGCTATAGCTATAGTAATAAAATACGATATCTTGGTGTATCTTGATTCTGAACTGTTTTCACAAGTTGCCTTATGCAAACCTTACCGACTGATTCTCCATCTGGTCAAGGGATGGAAGCCCCAAAACAAGGCTTACCCGTTACCATTATTACCGGTTTCCTGGGTAGCGGCAAAACCACCCTCCTCAACCATATCTTAAGTAATCAAGAAGGCGTCAAAACAGCGGTCCTTGTTAATGAGTTTGGTGAAATTGGTATTGATAATGAGCTGATTATCAGTACTGATGATAATATGGTCGCCCTGAATAATGGCTGTATCTGCTGCACCATTAATGATGATTTAATTGAAGCAGTTTACAAAGTATTGGAGCATCCAGAAAAGCTGGATTATTTAGTGGTGGAAACCACCGGATTAGCTGACCCCTTACCAGTGGCGCTAACCTTTTTGGGCACAGAATTGCGAGATATGACTCGTCTTGATTCTATTGTCACTATGGTAGATTCAGAAAACTTTAGTCTCGATCTATTTAATAGTGAAGCAGCAAGTAGTCAGATTGCTTATGGGGATATTATTGTCCTCAACAAGACTGACTTGGTAGATGAAGCCAATGTAGACCACTTGGAAACCCGGATCAGAGATATGAAAACTGATGCCAGGATTTTGAGAACTACTAAAGCCCAAGTGCCAATTCCTTTAATTCTCAGTGTTGGTCTCTTTGAGTCTGATAAGTATTTCGACAGCAAAACATCAGATCATGATCATGACCATCACCACCATGATCATGACCATCATCACCATCATGACCATGATCATCACCACCATGATCATGACCATCATCACCATCATGACCATGATCACGCTCATCACTATCACTCCGATCACCTAGAAATTGACGGATTCACTTCCCTTTCTTTCGAGAGTGACAAGCCCCTAGGGCTTCGGAAGTTTCAGGATTTCCTAGACAATAAGTTATCCTCTAATGTGTTCCGCGCTAAGGGAATTCTCTGGTTTGATCAAAGTCCTCAGCGTCACATCTTCCACCTCAGTGGTAAGCGTTTCTCTATTGAAGATGATGAGTGGAAAGGTGAACCAAAAAATCAATTAGTGCTGATTGGTCAAGATTTAGATCATGATACATTACGTGAACAATTAAACCAGTGTATCTCTTCAGAGTCTACCAATACACAGCAGGGGATTTGGTAAGCAATTGTTGAATTAAGAATGAAGAATTAAGAATGTAGAATGAAGAATTAAGAATGCAGAATCCTAAATTCGGCGTTGCTGATTATGGGTATGATTGAGCCCCCCTAGCCCCCCAAGCGAGGGATTGCTCGCTTGGGGGGAACAAGACTTTCTTGGGTCCCCCGCCCCCCTAGCCCCCCAAGCGAGGGATTGCTCGCTTGGGGGGAATTAGCGGATGCTTAGCTTTTTTAAAGATGGGAATTTAGGGGTCTTGACCACAATCAGATGATTGCGCATTCATACTTCAATTCAGCAACGTCCTAAATTATACATTCTTAATTCTGAATTCTTAATTCTCAATTCTTAATTCTCAATTCTCAATTCTCAATTCTCAATTCTCAATTCTCAATTCTCAATTCTCAATTCTCAATTCTCAATTCTTAATTCTCAATTCTTAATTCTCAATTCTCAATTCTTAATTCTCAATTCTTAATTCTACATTCTTAATTCTCAATTCTTAATTCTACATTCTTAATTCTACATTCTTAATTCTACATTCTTAATTATTAATTATTAATTACCCCTAAAACTCTCCAAAAAAAATTTTCTAAAACCCTTGACAATTATTTTTATAATCATTCCAATAATCACTATACTCACAATGAGTTCAGTTTTTTAGTGATGTCCAAAAAATTTTCCCAAAATTTCAAAAAACAACCCGCTAAGCACGTCCTGAAAGGTTCTCGTGAAGCCGTCATTTATAGTATGCAGATGCTATATTCCCTAGGCTATGGGTCGATTGCTGAATGGACCCCTCTGGAACCAACTGATGTTCCCGGGGAAGTGATGACTACCATAACCAAGTATTGGCTGTTGCCATAACACTTTAAATTTCTGGGGGGATTTCCCCCCCTTGCGTGACCTTTGGCCAATCAAATCATCACATCGGGTTAGATTTGGGAACTTAGTGATATCACAATTTCAACTGACTTATTGTGGAGTTGAAATAGCCGTGGATAGTATTTCTACGGCTATTTTTTTGGAAGCTATCAGCGGTCAGCGGTCAGCTATCAGTTATCAGCTATCAGCTATCAGCTATCAGCTATCAGCTATCAGCTATCAGCTATCAGCTATCAGCTATCAGTGATTAGCTTATGTGCTACGCACACGCTACGCGAACAGCTACGCGCAATCGGTGCTTTTGAATACAATAAGCTGACGGCTGACAGCTGACGGCTGACGGCTGAATGCTTAGCTAAAATACTATTAGCCTTAACTAATACTTAAATCATGGACGATTTAAATTACTATTTAGACAAATACGACGCTATACCCTTAGATACTGAGCAATACAAAAATAGTTATGTCGGCTGGGCACTAGACCTTTTTATAGACGAAACAAAGATAGTAAATCCTTATTTAGATATTACCTTAAGATTAGACTTAACCGATGCCGAAACTAATTATAAGGATAATTTCAATAATGACTATTCAACCTTTACGTGTTTCTTAATCTGGAAATTACTTAAAGCCCTGAAAGAACATCCTCCTTTTTGGTGGAGATTTATTAACCAGAAATGGTATCAAATTAATAATCCACCATTATTTTGTCCCACTGCTGTGGGAGGGGAAGCTCGATTTTTACCAATGATCATCAATAATGCCACAAAATTAGGATGGCTGGAATTTTCAGAAGTATACAGAAATACCAAAGACAGTATTTTTGCTAATCCTATATGGTTCAATAATAATGAGAGCTCCTATGCTTACCAACTGGGTCAATTTGTTGGTAATCTTCCTGGCTTAGATTTTCTAAGTTTTTCTATCCAGACAGGTCGTGGAAATACCCAGAGTTTTTTCTACTTTGGAAAGCGAACCTACGACAATAATCAGCAAAGACTAACGGTGCCTTTAGCTATCAAATTTCACCATAGCAATTTAGATCCAATGCTAATCGAAGTGTTAGTTAAGGATTATCTAGCTGAATTAGCTAAACCTGAATAAAACTCCCTACAACTCAATGGAATAATAATCCAAACCACCTTTTCCTGGACCCTGAGTCCACCGTGAATCAGGTTTCCAAGCACCATTTTCTTCTTCCCGACGGCGAGTGTAGACAGTGAGCTGATTATCCTTAATTTTCAGTAGATTATATTGCCAAGGATAACCGGGTATGAGTTCTTTGGTAGGTGCCCCAAAGGTGCCAGCACCAATTTGGTCGAGTTTGCGCCCAGTTGGACTGAGGTCGTAACGGAAAAGGCTGGTTTCGGCTTTGTGGATGTGTCCGTGGAGGAAGAAGCGGAATCCAGCTTTGGCGAGTTGTTCCATGAATCCTTGGTCGGTAATGCGATCGCTTCCAGCACTATTGAGGGGATGGTGCCAAACCGCTAGTTTCAGGCAGTTGCCGTAGTCTGGGTTACGGCGAATTTCGGCCAGAGCCTTGCTTAGAGCACCGGAGTGGATGCTAGCACGAGCTCTAAAGTGGTGATCCAGTTCCCAAGCGGAGTTTAGTCCTAGGATCAGCAAGTTTTGGTCTGGGAAATGGTCGATAATGGCTTGCTGGTCATAGTCGAGGGGATAGGGTTTAGTTTTGATAGCTTGATAGAATTGGCTGAAGTGGGCAAACCGTTGTTGGTATTTAGCGTCATCTCGGACTCGAATCACCTCTTCAGTAACTTTGATGTAGTGACCCTCTGTGAGTTCACCGTGGTATTTTATGCGATCGCGTAGCGGCTCTGAAAGAGCATCGCATAAATCCTAAGCCTCCTCTAGTTCCCAATTGAGGTCATGGTTACCAGGAACTAGAACAATTTGCTTCCAGTCTAGGGGGAAGTCTTGGCGGAGGTTGTGGAGAAACTGTTGTGCAGTCTGGTATTATTCAGGGTTTGGGATTATAGATTGGGTTGTAGAATTGGCAGCGCTCTTGAATGGCGTTAAGAGCGTTCATGCTTTGATCACAACTTATGCCATCATTAGTTTGTACAAATTCTTCGTTGTTGAGGCGATTAATCAGTTTAGAAATAGTAGCTTCTGTGCCAATTTTTTCCAGAGCTTCTGCTGCCTTTTTAGGTACCCAATAATCACCATGTTCTAGGCATTTAATTAGCCCATCAATAGCGGCTTCTGAACCAATTTCTCCGAGAACTTCTACCGTTATTTCTAGCCTATAATCCTTATCATTATCCAGGAGTTTTATCAACTTATTAGTGGCGGATTGTGAACCAATCTTAACCAACGCATCTGCTGCCCTTTTCTGCACAGAATAGTCGTCATATTCCAGGAGTTTAATTAGCCCATCAATCGCAGACGTTGCTCCAATATTACCCAAAGCCTCTGCTGCCTTACGACACACCAAATCCTCCTCATCTTCCAAGCATGTAATTAACCCGTCAATCGCCGCTGCTGACTTAAGTTTACCCAAAGCCTCTGCTGCCATCCAACGCACATCTGAGTGGTCATCTTCCAGACATTTAATTAATCCATCAATCGCTGCTTCTGAGCCAATATCACCCAAAGCAGTTGCGGCCTCACGACGCACTAAATAGTCGTCATCTTCCAGACATTTAATTAACCCATCACTAGCCGCTTCTGAGCCAATTTTTCCCAAAGCCTCTGTTGCCCAAATACGTAAATCAGCGTCTTCATCGTCTAGGAGTTTAATCAGTTCATTAATAGCATCTAATGAACCAATTTCTACCAGAGCTGGTTTCGCAATATACCTTACATGACGCTTTTCATATTTCAAGAGTTTAATCAGAGGATCAATAACTACTGATGATTCTAGGGATTCTGGTGATTGGAAGTTAACCAGAGCTTTTGCAGCATTTATGCGCACATAGGAATCTTCATAATTGAGGAGTCTACTCATACCATCTCTAGGAGCTAGTGACGAAATTTTCATCACCGCATCTGCTGCAGTAGAATAGACATCATAGTCTTCATCTTCCAGGAATTTAAGTAGCCCATCAATAGCTGCTGGTGACTGGATTTTACTCAAGGCTGTCACTGCACTTCTCCTTACCATAACGCTTTGATCATCTAGACAGCTAAGGAGACCATCAACAGCGGTTTCTGAATCAATTTTTCCCAGAGCATCAGCCGCATAACGGCGAACATTCTGGTCTTGATCTTCCAACAGTTTAATCAACGCCTTAGTAGCTGATTGACCTCCGATTTGAGCTAAAGTATAGGGTACCTTCCACCTTTCATAAAGGTCTTTATATTTAAGGAGTTTAATCAAAACATCGATAGTTGCTGGTGACCGCATTTCAATTAGAGCTTCTGCCGCCCTCGTACGTATAAGTGAGTCCTCATCATCCAGGCATTTACTTAAGGGAGCAATCGTGGCTTCTGTGCCAATTTCAGCCAGAGCATATGTCGCCCTCCTACGCACATTTGATTCGGGATCATCCAGGCATTTACTTAACGGGTCTATGGTGGCTTCTGTCCCAATTTTTTCGAGAGCTTCTGCCACACTCCTACGCACAGCAAAGTTGTTATGAGTCAGGAATTTACTTAGCTCAGGTATCGCTTTGTCTGATCCAGTTATTCCCAACAACTGAAGCTTAAGTAAAGTCGGAACCTTTAACCCAGCCACCAACCCAACAGTCTGCTCCTGAAACTCCGGTTTTACTGCTCCGGCTAACCTGGCTCCCAGTTTCCAATCCACTGCTAATCCTAACTTGACAACCCGCTGGGCTTGGGCTTGATCATCTACCAATTGCAGCATCAGCACCAGAGGTTCTGTCCATTTAAAATAATTCAGATAGTTTTGTTGTAACTCCTGATCGCTGATACTTGGTAATTGTTGTAATAAAGATTCTGCTGTATTTATTATATTCATTTTATAGCATTTATAGTTGAGTTTTTAACATAGAATTGATGGGAACAGCGGAAGGGTTGCATTTCCAACTTCTTTTCAATCCCTAAGTTACCACCAACTCCTAAATCCCTAGTGGTGAAAATCATGGGAGTAGGCTTCTGGTAATCCCTCCGAAACTGAGTCAAATCGACACGTGCTGCTTCTGAGGGTAGCTCGTTTACCCCATCGATCAGTAACCAGAATTTTCCATCAAACAATAGTCTTTCGATCTCCGTGGAGTCCAGCAGTACACCATGGCGTTTCAGAAAATTCCGTACTAACTCCAACACGGATGTCTGGTAATATCGCAGTTCCACCAGCACCGGAATTTTCCCTGGTATCCCATCATCCCCCAACAATCGCAATAACGCAGTGGATTTGCCGGAACCCGGACGACCCACTAGTAAAACATGGTCAGTAGCATACTTGAGCAATCCTTCTAGGACAGGTAAGCGCTCAATTTCTTCCCGATTTTCGTCTGGTTGTGGCTGCTCCGACTTGATGGTTTGGACCATCAGGTTAAAGTTAAACAGTCTAGGGGTCTGTTGCTGCGGCTTGGGCTTGCGGCCTTGGACATCGGTGAGGGTATAAACTTGCCACCATTTGGCGTAGGTGTTACGGATTGATGCTAGATAGGGATCCCAATTGATCATCTTAAGGATCTTGTATGAATTATGAAGGTTGAATTATCTGGCACCCTTGTCATTCATTATAGTGGGCGGGCAGTTGGTGGGCAGTGCTTTGGGATGGGATGGGGAGCTGATCTGATTGGTCTGCTGCACTGCCCACCCTACATCTATTGCTCGATTGTAGTGGAACTGGCATCTTGCCAGTTTCAATATATGTTGGGGCGGGCAGGATGCCCGCTCTACTGCTATGCTCACCCAGTGGAATGGGCATCTTGGTAGAACTGGCATCTTGCCAGTTTCTATTTCCAGGCAGTTGGTGGGCAGTGCTTTGGGATGGGATGGGGAGCTGATCTGATTGGTCTGCTGCACTGCCCACCCTACATCTATTGCTGGATTGTAGTTGCAATTATAGTTGACAAAATTATCTATAAGTGCTTACACCCCTTGCCCTAGATATTTCCATCTCCTGATCACGCCATCTCCCGGTGTTCCAGTGCTATTCTCCCACTGGCAACTGTTGAAATAATCAAGACTTAGGCAATTGCCCCCTAAATCCCCCAATTCTGGGGGACTTTGACATCATTACCCCCCAAAATTGGGGGGCAGGGGGGCAAAACCCAGTAAACTTCGTAAGTCCTAATAATATTTTTTTTGTAAATTAGTTGAGAAAGCTTTGCATTTGAAACCTAAATAGACTAAACTAGTCTATGAGCATTAGCAATAACTAATCCCTGGCTGCTCAAATCTTCCCTTAACCAAGGCAGCTTGCTTCCAGCTTTTAACTAGCGGGGGGTCTGGGGGATACATGAACCTCCCAGGGTAGTTTTCTGGGTTTCAATACCCCTAAAAGTGGTATGAGTCTAACAATGAACTACTGTTACCGAATCTATCCATCCGCCATTCAAGAGCAACAATTGCTCGAATGGTTGGAGGTTTCTCGCCTGCTTTACAACCAAGGATTGGGAGAAATCAAAGACTGGATAAATTCGCGCAAATGTCGTGTTAATTGTTGCTCTTTGCAGTCGGAATACATCATTCCAGCTGATATTCCTTTTCCTAATTATTATGATCAGCAAAACGCCCTCCCTAAAGCTAAGGAAGTATTTCCCCGCCTGAAACAAGCCCCTTCGCAAGTACTTCAAACTACTCTTCGTCGGTTGCATAATGCTTGGGACTTTTTTAAAACAAGAGGCTTTGGCTTTCCTCGTTTCAAGAAGTATGGGCAACTCAAGTCCCTACTTTTTCCTCAGTTCAAATCCAACCCAATTACGGGTTGGCAAATCAAACTTCCCAAGCTGGGGAAAGTGCCGATCAACCTGCATCGACCTATCCCTGATGGGTTTGTGGTTAAACAGGTAAGGGTGTTGAGAAAGGCTGATAGATGGGAAGCAGTTATTGCTATTTCTTCTGATATCTCGATACCGGAAGTTAAGCCTCATGGTAAGGCCATCGGCATTGATCTCGGGCTTAGCTGCTTTCTGGCAACATCTGAGTCTGAGTTGATCTGTAGACCCCGATTTCTGGTTAGTTTGCACCGCCAGCTGAAATTGCTGCAACGCAAGTACGCCAGAACTAACAAGGGTTCTAAAAATCGAGAACGAGTGAGACTAAAGCTGGCCAGGTTCCACAACCACATTGCTAACACCCGCAAAGACTACCACTACAAGCTGGCGAATCATCTTTGTTCCACTGAAGGAGTGGGGATGGTTTTCGTTGAAGATTTGAATGTTTTGGCAATGAGTAGAGGGATGCTTAGGAAGCATACCCTCGACGCCGCCTTTGGTCAGTTTATCAACATCTTGGAGTGGGTAGCATCTAAGCACCAGGTCTACTGTGGGCGTGTCGATCCTAATGGCACCTCCCAAACCTGTCCCAAGTGTGGAACTCATACCGGCAAAAAGGGGCTTTCGGAGCGGGTACATCAATGTAATGGTTGTGGATATAGAACGGATAGAGACCATGCAGCTGCCCAAGTAATCAGGTGGCGTGGTTTAGAACAAGTCAGTACGCAGGGACTCTGCGGAATAGAAAACGCCTATGCAGTCGGTCTGCCGGGGGTTGGGGAGACCCGATCTAGGTCAGAGGCAAAATCTCGTAAGAGAAAAACTAGGAATGCCCAATCGTGAGGTTGGGAAGCCTACACCATAATCGTTGATTTGGTGTAGGAGGATGTCACTAAAAAACTATTTCATTATTGATTATGGATCCATCTATATCTGAATCAGAGGCCAGTCAAGTGATAGAGATCAAGTGGGGAGACCGATGGCAAGTCTATCGGCGCTTGCAAGAGCTAGAGATTCCCTGTCACTGTAAGACTGACCAGCCCTTGAGAGCTGAAATCGATAATGTCACGGCTTTGATTCAAATTTGGAGTATCCTCAGACAGCTAACCCTTCCGCGCCAGGAGTTAATATCCTGGCTCGATGATTGCTGGCAGCTTCCTAGCAAAAGGCGCAAGGAGAGACTGTAACTAGTAGGTAAGCATTCAGCCCTCAGCGGTCAGCCGTCAGCTTTCCATAACTCAGATTAAACTACTGATCCTGTCAGGTCTACTCAACCTGCCAACATTCAACCTGCCAACATTCAACCTGCCAACATTCAACCTTCAACAAAATAACTTTCACTATCAATTCATGACAAAACCAGCAATTCTACATTTAGAAGGGATTACTAAACACTTTGATCAAACCACTGAGCCAGCAGTGGGGAATGTGTCGTTTACCCTCCATGAAGGGGATTTACTGGGATTAGTGGGGCCATCTGGCTGTGGCAAAACGACTTTACTGCGGATTGTAGCTGGGTTTGAGCGACCCCAAGCGGGACTAGTGGTATTGGCAGGACGGAAAGTGACTGGGCCAGGGTATTGGTTACCACCAGAACAGCGCAATACTGGTATGGTATTTCAAGACTATGCTCTATTTCCTCACCTGACCGTAGCAGAGAATGTGGCGTTTGGGCTTAAGCAGAATCGGAAACAGAAGAGTGGTGTCTGTGTCAAGGGTAATACGGAAGATGCGATCGCATTAGTCGGATTAGCTGGCATGGGCAAACGTTATCCCCACGAACTCTCTGGTGGTCAGCAGCAGCGAGTAGCCCTAGCCCGTGCCTTAGCCCCGCAACCTAAATTAATTCTATTGGATGAACCCCTCAGCAATCTGGATGTCCAAGTGCGTCTGCGGTTGCGTCAGGAAGTGCGAGCTATTCTCAAAGAAACCGGCACCTCTGCTATTTTTGTCACCCATGACCAAGAAGAAGCCTTGTCGATATCCGACCAAGTGGGAGTAATGCGTTCTGGTCGATTAGAGCAATTGGGGACACCAGAAGAAATCTATACCAATCCCAGCTCTCGCTTTGTAGCAGAATTCGTCACCCAAGCCAACTTTTTACCAGCCCAACGCAGAGGAGACCTATGGGAAACAGAAGTAGGCTCCTTTGCCATCAGAGTCAATGATGCCATACTTAATACAAAACTGGATCAGCTGGAGCAAGGGGAGCTGATGCTTAGGGAAGAAAATGTACTTCTCAAGGCTGATGATGACTCCACCGTAGTGATTCAAGACCGACACTTCCTAGGTCGTGAATACCGCTACTGTTTACAAACCGCTTCCGGCACAAAACTCCACGCTCGCACCAACCTTAGCACTCAGTTACCCGTAGGGAAGCGGGTGCGACTGTCTGTAGCTGACCCATCAGTACCGATATTTTAGAATTTAGAATTTAGAATTTAGAATTGAAGAGAATTTAGAATTTAGAATTTAGAATTTAGAATTGGGAATTGAAGAGAATTTAGAATTGGGAATTTAGAATTGAAGAGAATTTAGAATTTAGAATTGGGAATTTAGAATTCACCATTCTGGCTTCTGGCTTCTGGCTTCTGGCTTCTGGCTTCTGGCTTCTAGCTTCACCATTCTGGATTCTGCATTCTAAATTCACCATTCACTATTCTGCCTTCACCATTCTTAATTCTTCATTCTACATTCTACATTCTTAATTCTTAATTCTACATTCTTCATTCTACATTCTTAATTCTTCATTCTTCATTCTTCTCCGCTGACTGATTGCCATCAGAGGATTGCACTTGCTTGAGATGAATCTTATTCACCTGAACAATATAATGTTCTATGGCCTTTTGTGATTGTTGTTGACGTCGCGCGCCATCGGGTGAATCAGAAAAGCGATAAGCTGGAGTAACTCCCAAGACAAATTTTTCCTGTTCCGCCTCTAACAATTCTACAGTAGTGTTGGCAGCAATCCAATTTTCTTGAAACGGAAAGGAAGTAGACACACTAGCAACAATAGAAGCAACAGCTGGAAATATTACTGGGAGCCACTTTAGTAATGCAGAACCAGTTTCTAATTTGTCTAGCAAGACTAAAATTGGTGTTATTCCCGATAAAATAATGGTTAACATTTGGGCAACATAGTAAGCATTTCGGGAGGTTCTGCGGGTCTTTTTATAATCGTCAATTAACTCCTGGCTATAGGTTAATGCTTTTTCTATCGCTAGAGTTATCGGGTTATTCTCTATGGAATTATTACCGCACCAGAGCCCACTACATAGTTTAGACTTTTTGGTCAGTTGCGACTGATGATTAGCTTCTTTATAGTCTTGCCACAATTGTTGATTAAATAGAAACAGAAATAGAAAAACCGCAACACAAGCAGCGCTAACGATTAGCAATATTTGACGGTGTGAGATAAAAATAGAGGCCATTCCAACCCCAACCCCACCAGCCAGGAATAAATAAGAACCGATATTGATTAAAACTGAAGGTCTTGAAATTGATGAAGACGAGATTTGCTCTATTGTCTTAGGAATTTTAGTTTCTGGAATTGCTTCAAAATTAGTCATTTTTATCTGAATATCAAAACAGTTAATGGTAATGAACATAATTGACTAGACACAATTATAGCAAGTAGACATCTCCAGAAACTCGGTTTTGACCCAGGCAGTGCAAGGGTTTGAGGTTAATTTTTGGAGATGTCTAGTGGGCATTGCTGATTGGTAGAATACTCAGAAATCCCACCGTTAACCCTCCGTTATGATTTATTTTTGAAATTTTGTCCCCAAACTCCTCAAACTCCCCCCACTCCCCACACTTCCCACTCTCCCCATTAACTAAGCAATTGACTCAATTGCGGTGGTTGTTACTGTAGGTGACTCTAGTACCAGCCCACTGAAGCTTAGTCCTTAAGGTCTGGTAATAGGAATACTGTTCCCGTAGGATAATGAACTTGGCCTGACAATCTGCTCTACGCACGTCCACCCGTTGTCCAGGCCAAATAGAGGTTGCGAGCACACCATCCATCCAGAGTTTAGTGTTTAGTTCATAATCCCCCAAGGGCCAGATACTGACAACAGAGCCAGAGGGGAGCACGAAAGGACGACTGGAAAGGCTCATCGGACAAATCGGTGCTACTGCGATCGCTTCAATCGAGTCGTGCAAAATTGGACCATTAGCGGAAACAGTATAGCCAGTGGAACCAGTGGGAGTCCCAACAATTAGTCCATCCCCTTGGTATTGATCCACTACTTCTCCATCAATTTCCATTTCCAGAATTGAGGTAATCATCCGATCGGCAGAGGCAGGTTTAATACACATTTCATTGAGTGCGAAAAAGCGTCCGCTAACTGGTGTAATGTCAGTGCGGTTTCCCTCAAACACAGCCCCCTCTAACATCATCCGCCGCTGAACTGCATAGCGGTCTTCTAATAGTCGGTTCCATACTTGCTCAGTGTCTTTAAATTCTTCGATAGGTTCGGTCAGAAATCCCAGATGACCTCCAACATTTACTGCCAAAATTGGTATTCCTTCCGGAGCCAGATGTCTTGCGGCTGCCAATACTGTCCCATCCCCCCCGAGAACCACTGCCAAATCAATGGCTTCGGTGGCAGAAGCTAAAAAGACTGGGTAGGGATTATCTTTCGCGCCACTTGGTCCGATCAGAACCTTGCACTGGCGTGTTTCCAACTCCCGAGCGCATTTTTCTGCGCAACGTTTTCCTTGGGAGTCTCCAGCTTTGTGAATAATAATGACTTGCTTTAGCTGCACGTTACTGTTCTGGCTTACCCCTAGTGTTCACTGTTATTCTAGAGCGTTGGGTTAAGCGTTACCTGATCTTTGCGGGGAAATTGGGGAAATAATTAAATTGTCAAATAAATTTAATTCTCAAAAAGGCGTTTTCTTGATCAAGAAGACTACCAACTTGGGCTAACTATAACTAGACACTGGGTCAAACAGACTTAGTCAATAGGAGATTAACCCATGACAAACGAAGAATTTGATACCTTAGTCAAGAAACTCGAAGATTATGCCCAACAATATCCCGGTAATTATCAGAGTGGGAGAGTTTGAGAGGGAAAAGAATACCCCGTCCTCTTAGGTCTTGAAGTTACCGTAAGGAGAGGGTCGCCTTAATCAATAAGTTTTAACCTTTTTTTGCATAGCCTGCCTTGGGAGTTATAGCAGTCGCCAGGGCAGTTAGGACATGACAAAAGTCTCAAAGCTAAGTATAGCAATAGTTTTACTTCTGACTTCTGACTTCTGACTTCTGACTTCTGCTATACCGTAAGACAGGGGAGCCTTATTACAAAATTTTTAACCTTTTTATTCATAACCTGCCGACCAGAAAGGCTCCCCTGTCTAAGAGGATATCTGAAAAGTTTTTTGATACTGAATTTTGCCCCCCTAGCCCCCCAACTTTGGGGGGAACAAGAGTCAATTTGCTTCTAAAAGTCCCCCAAAATTGGGGGATTTAGGGGGCTTGGATGTAGCAAATGAGACTTCTCAGACAACCTCTAAGGTTTCATCGTAAGTATTCAGCGATCAGCGATCAGCGATCAGCGATCAGGCACGAGAACTGCACGGGGTCGGATTAGTAAAACCAGCAGGGATTTTCAACCAGCCGTACCAGCACCCCCCAGCTTATTTACTAAGCAGGTACACAAAATTGATTACACATTTTACAAAACTCAAAGCCTTACAATGTAAGGGTTACAGAGATGGCGAGTAGGTAATTAATTCTGCGATCGGTGCTTACCTCCCATTGATTAGCTGACGGCTGACGGCTGACGGCTGAATACTTACGTTTCATCTTTAACCATAAAGGCGACCCTCACCATCAGGTTTCGTCTCTGGGGATGAATTTTCCCTCTCAAATAGTGTTAATATAAAAAGTAAGGGTCTCAAAAAAAACTGGGTATTGACCCTACTCAGGTACCCTGGCCATAGGCCACGCTACGGGAACGGTGCGCGGGAAAGTTACGCCCAGGTCGATAACAACCAACGGTGGTTGTGCAAAGGATACCCCATTCCTGCGACGGATGGGGAGGTTCAAGCCTACATTGTTCCTGACGGGGTGACAAACAGCCTTAAAAGCCTTGCTGGGTGTGGGGTGACCGGGTGTAGGGTGTAGGGGAAGATCAGGAGCTGGCTACCTTGCGACGGAACGGATGAAGCGATGAGCAACTAGCTCCCTTTGACCGTACTGCATCCCGACTCCCGACTCCCTACTCCCATTAACCCAGGACGAAAGTACCTCTTTTATAGGGAAGCGTAACCAAAGGTGATGTTAAACCGACGACACCAAATTGCTACAGAGCCAAATTCATCAAGATTCCAGTCGTCAGGAATAGCATAGCGTTGAGCACCACTGAATTGCTTGAGTCGGGCAAGGGTTACATAGTCTCGTGGTTGAATTTTACGAGGTACACTGCTGTTCCGATACAGGACTACATTCACATCGGGGCCACTACCAGTTTTAAAGGATTGATCGAATTCTAGATAGCGTTTACCATTTTCATTGACAATCTTGGCATTTCCTTGAGTGCGATGCCCTCTATCAACGGTGATAAAGCTTCCTGTGGCGATAGTAGAGGCTATTCGTTGACTGAGCAGAGCATTGTTTAAAGAGTTGTGTTTAACAACAGTTGTTTCTGCTTGCACAGCCGGAGTTGCTGCTGCCATTAACAATACGGATAAACCACCAACAATTAGACGTTTCATAACACTTCCTCCTAGTAATAAAAAATGAATTGAATCATTGTTTTAGTTGCTTAATTATTATAATGAACTACCATCCTGAAATCGCCCTAACTAATAAATGAAAGTTAGATGAGATTTAGACAAGAAAACTGAACCACTCAAAACTGACCCACTCATATCAAGTCCGGTTGAATACCCATAAGACCTCTCCAAAAAACAAACTTATGGTAAAATAAGATAAAATTAATCACTTTTATCAACCTCAAAAACCATGAGCTACACTTGGAACTACATCCAAAAAAATCCTAAACAAACAAAAAGATTGCTA
>NZ_JAAHHE010000108.1:0-20756 GCF_010692525.1 Moorena sp. SIO3B2 | reverse complement strand
GAGGTTACGAGCTGGTGCTGTCTCCGCCTGCGCGAATTTATCTTAGAAGTTCGCGCATCTCCGCCTCTCAGGCGCTCCATATTTTCTCTAAACTGGATAAGCCCGCGATCACTACTCCCATTTGCCAACTCTTCATCGAAAAGGGGTTTGGGGCAGCGCCCCAGGGGGGTCCGGGGGGCAAAGAACCCCCCGAATAGGGGTGTGGGGTGTCCCCACATACAGCTCGCCGATCAGGCGTTTTATTATCTATATCTAAGATGAAAACAGAAGAAATATTACATAAGATAGATCAACGATTCTCGTTTAGGATTATTATCCAGAGTGATTTATATGATGGGCTTGAATCGATTCGTTGTTTGGTTATGTCTTTAGAGTCTAATGAAGAACCAGAATCAAATCCTTTGCTTTTACGCTCCAATAAAGTCATACTATGGTTTGGACAAGCCAATAGTCTGATAAATTCTTATAAGCGAATGTTAGAGGATGATAAAGCAGATAATATTTCGCAATATTTGATCTTGGTATGGTCACAGAAATATCGCCATTATATGGATAAGTCATTCGAATGGGAATCTTTATCTCAAGGCAAGCCTCAGCGCGATCGCTAATTTTCAAGTCCAATTTCTCTAAACCCGTTGAAGTGACCTTGAGAAACGTCCATATCAGACATAGATATGGACGTTTCCTGTTTGCATTAACTTAAAAGTGCTATTGAACCTAACTTATAATTGTAGAAAAGTTTCGTTATTGACAAGTGAATATTTTGCTTTCTGTATTTGCATACCTAAATATACCGCATGGCTAGGTTGTATTGATATATTGTCACTACAAATCTTTCTGCCCAAATTTACAATATTTTTATCACGATAAATACCGATTATTTCCCCACTGCCGGGAGTCGTTTGTTTTACTACAATATCCGAGCCTTCGGTCTCAACTAGAAAATTACCAATGGGGTCAGCATATTGTGTATGCTCTGAATTAATAAGCTTTTGATATTGGTCTTGAATAATTCTGTCAGCATAGTCATAGCAGTCGTCATAGATATGGGCACTTTGACTTATGGTGATCAATGGCCCCATGTTCAATGGGACTCCTGCGCGATCGCTAATCTGCTCTTTGATATACTGCTGTAGCGCTCTAAGCCCAAAGGCATTAGCTGGCCAGGCACTAAACATGTCATTGCTTCTCAAGGTGGCAGTTAAGGACAATTCATTATCTACAACTCTTAGCCAGATGTGATTTAGGCAAGGACTGCCCCCCTTCTCATGGTCTTTGACATCCCATAGGGACATCACTGCACTCGCAGCATCAATCTCACCAATGAGTTTAGTGATGACTTGCTCAATTTGATCCCGCTTGAACCAAGAACGTAGACGCTGACCATAGGTATATTTTACGCCTTCTACTACGGGTGCATCGTCTAAGATTTGATGAATGTATTTTTGGATAAAGTCGCGATCGCATGGTAAATAATTGGGCTGAGGGAAGTAAAATTCAGGAGGTTCTTCCGTTACTACTGCCACCAAGTCAATCAGCTCTTGCCACTGCCCATCATAACCTGTAGGTCGGATTGTCCCGATGGTCCTAATATGATGAATTATCTTGATCCATGTAGCAGAAATCGTCTTGCCTTCGAGACGATGCCCATAGCGTGATCCTGGCCTTGTATTAATATAATTTGGTTGACTAGTGTTTATAGAAGTTATGAATGGAGGTCCCCATGCTCCTAACTCTATATCTTTACAAGATTTGATTAACTGGATAGCTTTGTCAATTGAATTAGTCTTTTGTGCAAAGACAGCATTTCTTAGTTGCTCTAAAATAATCAATGGAATATCGATATCAATGTAACCTTTTATTGAAGAACAAATTATCCAGCATGGGCGGCCAGTCTCACTAACTCCCTCCTTAACCCCATGTCGAAAGAAATCCATTAGACAAGTTCCACCTCCAGCGTTATGATCCTCCTTGGTAGAATCTAAGATTATCAAGCATCGGACATATGGATTATTTAATAAGTTACGGATCAGAAGATTTATCCCTCGTGTGGGACTATATAATTGTCCTATTACAGCGAACTCGGAAGAATCTAGCTTTTTCGCAATGGCATCTTTAACTGTCCATCCTGTAACTATTGCTGTCCTGCCTGTCCCATAAATTAATTGGTTGGGCTTGTGTGCCGCATTATATCTATATTTTGGTAATATCTTGATATTCATCTTTATAATGTCAACAGTAGTACTATATTATCATCTAATGTCAATACTTCGACATAGATCAGCATTACACAGAAAAAAGATGTCTCGACCTGTCCTTATGGCTATAGAAAAGGGCATTCTTACCAAATCCATGTCAGTATTTGATTATGGTTGCGGATATGGCACTGATATGGATTTACTCAAAGATATGGGATATCTGAATGTCAATAGGTATGATCCATATTATTTCCCAGATCAAGAGTTAGTACCTTCTTCGTTGGTGTTCTTAAACTATGTAATCTCGGTAATAGAAAATTTGCCAGAGAGGGATCATGTATTACTGGATGCTTTATCATTAGCAAGCGATTTCCTGATAGTAGCTCTTCTGCATGGAAAGCATAATGAACAATATATGTCTAAATACCATTGTAAATATATGGATGGAATTATCAATAAGACATTTGGAAGTTTTACGAAATCGTTTTCACAAGAGGAAGCATCATCTTATATCATGGCGGTTTCGGGATATTACCCTGAAAGCATTGGCCAAGGTATATTCTTGATAGATAAATCTTATGAGCCTATTTTACCGCCTGTAAATCTATATTCTGAATATACGGCTCAAGCTCTATATAGATTAACAAAAACTCTAAAAAAAAGGATAAATAAATTAAGCCGTAAATGGATTCTTCCTGACGGAGTCACAATCCAAGTCTACAAGAAAGGTAACGACAATCAGCACTGCTACTATAGATTGGTTTCACGCAAGAAATTTCTTTGCCATATCGGTGCTCCAAAAATGCTGAAAAGCAAGCATCTAGGAAGACCTTCATCGACAGCTTATCACGAGGCTGTTAATGCTCTTGGGAGGAAAATAGAAATCGCTGTACTCCTAGCAAGAATCTCCCATATTAAATCTGTGATCAAATTTCTTCTTAATAAACCTAAGGCAACAAAAACAATGCGTTGCACTATTCCTGGCTTTATCCCTGACATTCTTTAAGCTATTGCGATCGCATATACAGCCATGATCTATTCTCGCATTCTGTTCGCATAGCAGGGCTATTTGCGTTATCTATAACTAGGAAAGAGATATCATCACTCCTAGCATGTATCTTTGCTAGGTTGTACTGTTTGTCAATATACCCTAGATCTGCTTCAGCAGAAATGGAAAAAGATTTCCATCCGTACGGAACCCCTAGCAGGTGATATTTAGATTGATTAGTTGGCCAATGCATATCTACCCAGATTCTTATCCTCTTTTCTTGTAGGTACCTACTTAGCCAGCGTTTTGCATAGACATATCCAATTATGTAGGCTAGGGGCTTATCTGCTGTGTCTATATATATCTCGCCACATGACAGAGGCTTTAATGCTGTAAGCTTTGACGGCTTCCTTAGTAGACTTGAGCAGTTGATATATTCTGTGTAAAAGTTAAAGCTCTTAGCTCTACCTCGTCTTTTTATTGTTCCAGGCCATTTGCAATGTGGCTCATCTATCCCAATAGATTGAAGCTCTGGGATTAGCATCGGGATGTCATATGTGTCTACATGTGTTAAGATTTCTTGAATTGTCATTCAGCCAAATCCTCTTTGTCTTGCATGGAATGCGTTTGAAAGCCAGTTATAACCTATAAATCTTGTCTTTTATCGTTACGGCATCTTATTTTTTAGAGAATACCAAAATCATTCTGGCTGTAATTGCCTGCAAATTTCTTAATTTTATCCTAGTTTGCATTTTTCGTCTCTTACCGCCATTCTCTAAAATAATAAAATTGACTCACTAATCTGGTTGATTTTCTTCGTGAATATTGTGGTCAAGTTGTTAATCCTTCCATTGATGCACTATCATGTAGCTGTAAACTAGATTAAATTTAAAGTAAAATGCCTGATCCTTTGATTTTGAGTAGAACTAATATTCAAACAATCTTGAATAAACAATCAGACAAAATAAAGACTTATCTAGCTCTGCTTACTGAGAAAGACACAACTTCCAATGTTCAATCAGTGAACTCTGCCGACTATTTGACCAATTGGAATATCACCGATGACACATTGCTTAATCAGATACTGACCTTGAGCAAGATGACTCCATCACCTTTCACTTTCTCTATTCCCTCAATACAACTAGACTGGGTAACAGAGCCAGTCTATACGCAGACGGAGGAACAAGTTAAAGACCAGATGCGTAAAGTTATCATAGATGATTATACACAAATAACTTTTGCGGCAATCTTTTTCAAGAAACAAGAAACAGATCCAACTAAGTCAAGTTTAGTCCAAACAGTGAATCCCGAGGATTTTTCCACACCAACTAGTGTAGGTGGTTGGGGTATCAGCCAAGATGTTTTTATCAAAGAGATTATTCATATCTCTACAAAGAGTAAAGAAAACTTTACTCTTACTATTCCAAACCTTACTTTGACTTGGTTACAGACTGTCCACTCTTAACTTGGCGTCTTCTTCAGATATATCCAATCCGTGTATTCACTACCCAATGAGTCAATGCTCATTGGGTATACTATTATTAAGTGTTTGAGAAAAACTATGCCAATACCAAACGTTAATGCTGAGAATCAAAATTTTGTTATAACTACTGACTTACTTCAGGAACTGTCAAAGTTGTCTATAAATGCAGGATTCTATTATTTATTGTTAAGGCAGAGGGGTACATCAACTGATACTGAAGCAACCCACACTGTCTCTGTGCAGAGTTCTGATTTAGAAACTTTCGTTGAGATAGATGATAAATATGAGATAAGTGAAGGTATTCAACTAAAATATTTTCGAGAATTAAATAATCTAGGGCTCTTAACAGGTCTAAGTTACGACAGCTTTAGGGTAAAATTTTCAAATCAATTTGACCCAATTTCTTTGGGAACAATCCCAAACTTGCTAAACAGAAAATTAATAACAGAAGAGACTGCGTTAGTGCATACCATAAGAAATTTTGGCAGTAATACTTATTACGATATAAATAAATCTCAATTAGCTGGGAGTGGTTACACTGATCTAGAGTTTATAGAGAATGCTCTTATCAAGAATATTAGCCGGTTATATATCCAGGACGATGAAATTCAGTCTGCTGGGACACTGAGAATTACTCTAAATAGGATTACGTATATTATGCCTCCTTTGTCTGGCAAAAATATTTCTATATCAGAACTAACTTATTTACGTAACGAAAAGATATTGTCTGATCAGCAGTATCATTTTCTTATAATGTGCATAATTTCCGATTCAGGTAATGTCAAAGGTCAGAGTCTAAAAGATTATAGCATTAATCTTGATAAGTTTACAAAAGATTTAAAAGTATTTGAAAGGAAGCAATTATGTAGTTTAAAGCAATCAAACTTTAACATCGTGATTCATCCTCCATTGTTCAACAACAATGAGTCTTATGTGTCTAACGAAAAATTACTCGACGATTTGCAGCTATGGCATTGGGAACTTTATAACATGGCTCCGCCTGGAGAGGGCGAAAGGGGTATGGCCATTAATCCATATAACTTAGCTCTCTCTAATAAGGCTATTAATAGTCAGCAGTTAATCTCATTCCAATTTTTCCTTAAGCTTCTTTCCAATCTTGCAGAGAGAAATTGGATCGAAGTTACTGATCTAGAAATAATTGTTTAAAGCATGAACAAGAAACTTGTAACTTGCTTTATAAGTTACAGCAGAAGAGAGTCAAGTATTTTTGTAGAAAAACTAATTAGCTCTCTTCCTGAGATAACTTTTTGGGTAGATAAAAGTATTATTCCTGGAACTACTTGGAAGATAGAGCTTGTTGATGCAATTAGGAATAATGATGTTTTCTTGTATATTGCATCAGATAGTTCCATGAAAAGCATTTATTGTGAACTGGAGTTATTAAATGCCATAAGCAATAGCAAGCCAGTCATTCCAGTGATAGGGGAATGTGTAGATATAGGCCAACATGAAATACTCCAGTCAATTCAAGGAGTGGTCTTAGAGAATGATCAAGAGAAAGATTTTACTAAGATTAAAAAAGCTATATTAAATGCTGTGAAGATTAAAGTTGATAGCACTATTTCTAAATTGATTATTTTCGAGGATGCTAGATTCAAAAATACTATAATTCTGAATGGTAATAGAATCTCTATAGGCAGAAATCCCCAATACACTCCTTGCTCATCTCTGGTAAAAGTTGGAGATAAATATACAAGCAAGCATCATTTAGACATAATTAAGATTAGTAATAGGTGGATCCTGGAAAACAAATCATTAAATGGCACATATGTGAATCACAAGCTATGTGAGGCTAAGGTTCTAATAAATAATGATGTAATCCATATAAGTAAAAACATATATCTGAAATACCAGGAGGAAAGTATCTCAGATATATTAATCGATTACGATTCTACAGTTTCTAGCCATCCCTCTGATGAATGTAGCTAGTCATTATCTCGAATGCGATCGCACTGTGGATGATATCCCAACCGGTGCTTTTAGAACTGCCTTTGCCCGCAAATCTGTTTTACGATGGCCATAGGGGGCTATTACCAAGAGTAAAGCAGACTTGACTTTTCCTTGACTTTTATATCTCTACCATATATACTAGAGATAGTAGAGTTGGGGATAACCAAAGTTATCATGTATTACCCTAGAATTTATATAGCAGTAGAGCCTGACGATTCTATCGCATGGATTCCATTCGACCGATTTGAATCATGGATTTTCTTCAATGGCTATGCTTATGATGTAAAATCGACTGATCTTCAGCAAGCATTTAGTCTTCTTGAAGATCTATGGACTTATGCTTTAGTCTATAAAGAGATAATGGGTGATTGGCAAGATGCTAAATATCTTCGTGCAACTGATCTAATTAGCGAGCATTTAAAGCATCCAATCAGAATCGCAATGCTAACAAAACTAATTCCGTTACAAGGAGTCATCCCTTTATCAATAAGTACCCCTATTTTTAGTTTTGAATCAGTATCATGCTCATGTCTTGAAGGGCATCATCGGGCTTTAGCTCTAAAATATTTAGGATTTACTCATTTCCCAGCTTATCTTAGTGGCTATACTAGTGAGCTCCGCTATCTGATTGCAGTCAATGGCTAAGGTGAAATTTAGTTGGCCGTAAAAGAAAGCCCCGCACCTCAATCCGAAGGATGAGTGTGGGGTGAATTTTGCGCAGGGTATGCACAGAACAGGGGAATAGGCTTCAGCTCCTGATAAGTTGAACGGCTTGTTAATGATTTTGTGGAAATCTAGCCTCATTAATGCGTCAGCTTGATGATACCATTATCTATACTTTATGGATAAAGATCTAGGTGCTTACTTTTTTCTTAAAGCTTTCCACTAATTCAGGGTGAAGATAAAGATTTTTGCTTACGAAGCGATCCTCACAAAAGAATAATATCGGGTTCCCGCTATAGAACCGCTTTATATGCTTTACCTCACTTTGTGTGTCTTTAGATCCTATCCACTCAAATATCAAAGATTTATTTATACCTAAATTAACATAATCAACTTTTACTAGTTGATTTTTTTTCGCTGTTTTTTTCTGCATCTTGTTCATCCTCGAAAAGACTGCTACATTTGCGGCTTCTCTATAGCTAAGGCCAAAACCTGAAAATTTAGCTTTATCTGCTTTACTTTTGACACTATTGTGCGCTATAATCTTCTTGCCTAAAAAAAGTCCAGATAGGAATCAATAGGGTGCAACCCATCATCCTATCTGGTTATAACACAAAAAATCCTTTAGTTCACAGGTATAATTATAACATATTCTTTATCCCTATAGTAATGATGGAAAAAATCCTTCTTAGCTCACAACCTGTAATCTACAGCACAGAGATAGAAGAATTACTGAATTCACGTGTTGCAGCAGCAATTTTACAAGAAATTCATTTCTGGACATATGGAATACTCATAGACAATCCCCAATCAGAAGTTGGGGTAGAACATGAGTACTGGGATGAGGGCAGCGATAAAGCCATAAGTAGAAGGTTCTATTATAGGACTTATTCCCAGCTAGCCACAAAGATTGGAGTTAGCTCACGAACTGTTTGCCGGGCAATTTCTTTATTGAAAGAACAGGGGCTTATCCTGGTCAAAAAACTGAATGCTGATAAGCGAAGAAGAGTAAACTATTATACCGTTCTGTATACGAAACTGAGGGAGCTGCTATCAGCTGGTACCGGAACCAGCCCAGATCATCCACTATCCGATGATCTGGATATGCCGGACAGCACACAAAAACCTGACATGTCAGAAGAATCTAAAGCCTTAGAGAAACTTGGAGTGGATATAAATTCCATTAGTGGCTTGCTGGTTAAGTATAAAAAGAATTGTGGTATATGCATAGATCTCTTAAGACAGGCGGTTCAAGAGCGAGATATTAAAAATATTACCGGCTATTTTGTCTCTCTATTGAAAAATGCTGACCCTAAAAATGAGCATTCGCTTGAAAATGGCAACAATGAACATATAATTAGCACCCAAAACAATGGAATAGACCATATACCCCAGCCTCCACCTGATTTTGTACGCTACTGCGAACAACATGTTGATATAAAAGCTTATCGATTTATGGTAAATTATGCTGGTTATAATCCAGAATGGACCGCTATCTTCAAGACAGGCAGAAGATATATTCCATTCTCTGAGATGCAGCAGTTCCAAGGGTTCCAGGATTTTGTCGCCTCTTGTCCTGATCAGGAACCTGATCAGAGTCAGGAACCTGATCAGAGTCAGGAACCTGATCAGAGTCAAGAACCTGATCAGAGTCAAGAACCTGATCAGAGTCAAGAACCTGATCAGAGTCAAGAACCTGATCAGAGTCAAGAACCTGATCAGAGTCAAGAACCTGATCAGAGTCAAGAACCTGATCAGAGTCAGGACTTGGACTATCATCTAGATGATGATCAAGGCATAAACCCATGTGCAAAGCCCCTAGATCTTTTCTCAGCTTTCCACCATAATCCATCCGCAAACAAGAAAATTCTTCTTGAGTTTCAACGCTTATTTGCTCATCGCTCAGAAGTTATGGATCAGTTAGATAAATGGAAATAATTGGACAAATCGTAACAAAAAATAATGTTATTGGTACTGTTGTTCGGGAGGCAGAAAATAATTCAGTTGATGTTAATTGGTGGTGGTCTACTGAGTGGACCGATGCTGATCACCTAGAGAGGGAATATCTTAAAGATATTAAATTTATTGGTTGTTGTGATCAAAAACCTTTTCTATGCTTTCCCCCTGCCTATAGTAGACAGGTGGGTACTTTATACAAATTTACTATCTTCAGGGAAGTGCAAAAGGGGACTATCGAGTATCCAAAAGTTGACAGTGATCGTGACATTAATAATATCAATCATTGGTACTGGGGGCTGAATATAAAAATATTTAGGAAAGGTAAATGGGTGAGTCGTAGCTATGGGGTTAAGCGCAACTTAGTCCAAGAGGTTCGCCGTGCTCAGGAATGCAATAAAAATTATTTGTATATAGTTGAGCAGATACTAGGAAAAAAAATTCATATAAATGCATAAAGTCGCATCTTTATTAGTAGAGAATCTACCCACATTCTACCCTTGTGATTTTAGCAGGCTGGAAGAATGGCGGGTGGTTTTTGTGTACGATGGGGATACCTTCCTCGTATCTAGGAAAGGTATTTCGAAAACTATACGCTTGGCATACATTGATACTGCCGAGACCCGTAGAGACTCAGATCAGAGGATTGAAAGTATAAATTCGGTAAACGATATTTATGCACATCAATTTAGATACGGCGATTTAGCAAAAGACTTTGCATTCCGAACTTTGCTAAATAAAAAAGTTAGGATAAAGACTATAGATATAGATCGGTATGATCGATCAATAGCGGAAGTATATTTATTAGATCAGACTTTATTCCAGATTGAGCTTGTAAGGCATGGTCTGGCCTCAGTGTATTATCGTTATCTAGCAATAAGCTATGATCCACTAAGGGTATTGCTTGTTGTCAATGAGTATCTAGCAAAAACTAACCTTGAGGGTTTCTGGAGTAGTCCGCAGAGCGTCGTCCTGCCAGATATGTTCAGAAGATTAAAAAGGGTTCATCAGAAATTGGACGATAACGGGATCCTAGCATTCAATATTTTGTCTGACCGCATACTCCTAGACTTATCCAACCAAGACATCAGTCATGTTGAGGCACAAAGGCGGATGAATAGCCTAATATCGGATACATAGATTAATACCGTTGGATGCCGAACGAACGAACTAAACATCGATCGCAATGGACGCGATCGATGTTTTTATGTTTGGCATTGCGCCATATTGTCGTGATGCATTGCGCCATATTGTCGTGATGCATTGCGCCATATTGTCGTGATGCATTGCGCCATATTGTCGTGATGATCTATATACAAAGATTACTGCTAGATCACTAAGAGATCACACTGCTTGTGTGAAAATGTATAAACATATAGATAAGCATATAGATAAACATATGGATTAAGGTTTAAATGCTTAAGCTTTTCGATAATTTAAAAATTAGATTAGGAAGTATGTTCCGCCGCTTGACATTCCCATCTCTACAATATATAATAGAGATATAGAGCTTAAGGAGGTATACAAGTTGTTTATTAGCTACAATGACAAAAGAGTTTATCCCCATGGGACTAATGGGTATGACACGGGCGTCCGGATCAAAGTTCGCGGAGAAAAATATATTAGCTTTAAATTCCCACGTCTGTGGGAGCATCTGTTTTTCTCCCACATGTCACTTCTTGGCATAGGCAAGCAGCAATTATGCGATCGCATGGCCAAGCTATATGTCTCCCTGATTCTCAATAATGGCTCTTTGACACCACAACAGATTCAGGAGATCATAGATCAGGTGAAAGATTATGAGTTTGATCTTGCCGAAGAGAAGCGAATCATCAGCGATCAAGAGTAAAGTTGCCTTTGAATAAAAAGCAGTAGCTAACCCTAGCCACTCAGCTACTGCTGCTCAGCGAGTTGAACTGAATACCTTATTATATATGAAAATCTCAGATACAGATTATATCATTACGACATTGCTGTGGTCTATCTCTATCTATATCCTGTATTATCTAAGCTTTCGAATGATAATACTATGTATATAAGAGGATATGACCCGCCCCCAATAATCCAGTTGGCCAATAATGATGAAAGAGCATGGCGTTATTGTCTAGAGCGATATTATGAATCATAATTCTAAGAGATATGTCCAGAAGGCTAAAAATTGGCCACTGATTTCATTAAATAACCGCAAATTGCTTGGGATTTGTACTTTATGTTTTTTCCGGAAAGCCGAAGTTTCCCATCACTTGCATTATCGTAAGTCATGTATACGGAGAATGATAGGCTTATTACTTTTTCAAAAACCGACTGCAACTGTTATTGGCCATGAGTTACCCTTCTTTGATATAGTGCCACTCTGTAAGCGGTGTCATGGGGTTAAAACCTATCACAAAGGCAGTGCCCATAATTTTGGCAATTGGGTAAAGCATGAGAACAATCACTTTAACCATAATACTTATGTGTTTAAACTCAGAGTAAGATTGGCTTGGCTGATACTATTTCCAGTTTATAGGTTATTTTCTCTTTTTTTGTAAAAAATACCTATCTTGCACAAGACAAGATAGGTTCCTTAGGCTTACTGGGTACTACCATGAATGTTAACATTAGAAAACTCTTAGATGCAATAGAAATGTTAAGGGATATTCCCGGTTGTGAACTAGAAGTTTCTTCATTGAGCCACAAGGCTAAGGCAATGTATTCTCAAGACAAGGAGGGGAAAGAGGGGATACCTTTTATAGATTGCTGCACAGACGAAGAACTCATTGCTGCTGTGCAGCTAAGGGATGAAAGGTTAGGTCTATATCCTTTTATTGATCCTACAATTTTCGTGTATATCAAAAAGAATAGACCAAAAGTTTTCAGATATTTATAGATCTTGTCACACTTCTTTATTCTTTGGTGAAACCCATGATTCCATTAGACATTCGATTATATACGTGGCTCGACATAGAAGATGTCTTGTTGCGATCGCGAAAGCAAGAAAAATGGCCAGAAGGATTAGTCTGGGCTAGAAGCTATTGGAATGGATTAACTCTTGGTGTTCGTCCTGGTACTCACAGCTCAGTCAAAACATGGCTCCAGGGAGCCTATGAGCCTCGGCTCCAAGTTGATAGCCAATACGGCGATATTTATATTATTCTTGAAAGTATTCAGGACAATCAGCGAGCCTTACCGGTTTTTTTCCAAGAAACAGAGGAAGAGCCGCCAATCCCTAGGCTTATCCGAAGCCTGGATAGATCCACCATTATTTGGCGACAGGGCGAAAATCTGCAATTGCCAAGCGCTCTTCAAAGCGACTTGCCTTGTGTTGCAGCCCTCTATCCTACTGAAAGCAATGTAGGCCAGACGACTCATGCCTTAGCATTAGCAAAAGCATTGACTGTCGCCAATAAGAGGGTTCTTCTGATCGATGGCAACCTAGATCCTAGCATTAACCAGTTACGACAATCTAGGCTATCTTTCCCCTCAATTTGCCTCGCTGATTTTATTGCTTTAATCCATGAAGACTTTTCTTTGGGTTCAAAAGAAGTCATAGATCTAGTGGCTGAAAGGCTGAAGGACTCTCTAGTAAATGGAATATATTTCTTACCTTCTTTTCGTGGTAACAATAAACTAATTGACGTCAAGCTAAAGCGTTTGACAAGCAAAAATTATGGAAATCCCTTTTTCTTGACAGACGCTTTAGCCCTTCTTGGCAAGTCATTAGGAGTAGATGTTGTCTTAGTAGATCTGAAACCAGGTTTCTCAGACCTAGCTTTATTGTTGATCTCCGATCCACGGGTTCATCGAGCTGTTCTCTCAATAGCAAGCAGAAAAGCTATTTCTAAAATCAGGCATCTTTTTAGCTTCATCAGTCCAAGTGTATTTAGATCAGAAGCACTCCCACCCCCAGCTCTTGTATTAACTAAGTCTTTATATGCTGATCACGATCAGCATATGTTGAATGATGCTGCCTCGGTATTTTTCCAGAAACGTAAAGACACCTTGGCGATAATGACTCCTTCCATAGGAAAATTAGAAAACTTACCAGATGATCAGTGGAAAAGTCTTTACCGCATATCAAACTCTGAGCTACCTGTCCTAATGCACCCGTTTTTAAGCTGGTTATATAGTCATGAATAAAGTACAGTCATTCATCTCAGCCTTCTGCCATAAACGCTGGAATAATAGCAAAGGCTCTATGCTTATGAAGAAAGGTCTAATTATTTCAGATATTCAACAGATGAACAGTGTAGTCCTCTCCCATTGGTCGATAGATTCTTTAAACGACGATAGATTATCTCAAAGTATCATAGATGCTTTTTGCTTAGTTTATTCCCGTAGCGGTCTAGAAGCTCCTGTGTATTCCATGCAGCAATTAATTTATCTGGATAAAGCATTAATGTCTATCGGCTTAACGCTTTCGGATATTGCCTATGACAGTGATTTGCAAAAAAAATATCTAGGAGATACTTGATTTTTGCAAATATCTAGTATATAATCTAGTTATTGCTAAGATAGGAGGGTAAAAAGAAGTGATCGCTGCCGTCTACCAATATGGAGGAGGTATTTGACAGGAATTATTGAACATTAAGGTAATTATATTGGTCGGCCAGCCGACCAATATAAAGACATACTCTTATTAGCTTCATTATAGCTTTGGATCTAATCTAAAGTTTATCGTACAAAAAATAGACGATCGGACATACTTAATCCTAAAATCATGAAGAAAGTGGAACAAATAAATCTAGACGATGTAAATTCTGATGAGACCCCGATAGTCTTATCAGCCCCTCCCATCTATTTACCTGATGTTGAGCCATCGGATAATACTGTCGCACCTCTATTGTCAGATTTTACAGATGATCATATTGCTAGCATTTTTGCAAATGAGTTCTATGAGCAAGAGAATGGGTATGGTAGCACCTACATAGCCAATACCCTTGGCAAAAATGAGGGCACTGTTCGGAAGAAATATCTTGAATATTGCTCCGAGATATATCGCGAACGCTCTAATCTTCTTTACGTCAATAAAGAGAAATCTAAATACTCAAAATTATTTGTTCTGCACTGCATAAGGATATCTTTGCAATGCGATCGCAAGACTCAGCTGGTTACAAGCGAATGTTTCTTTTTGCGGGACGAGACTAATAATCCTGTACTCGTCATAAATGACAACAAAATTGGCAAGAAGCAGTACATTAAAAATTATCTTGCTAGTAATCCAGAGTTGGAGTTGAAGATCGAGAATAACTCTATACAGTTATATGACGGATACAGCCAAATTGATACGGTAAAAGTTGACTCAGAGCTGGACTCCCGTCACGAACTAAGTGTTCATCGAATTGAAAACTTGGCTACAAACATAGCTAATCTTAAGAGAATTGTTGCAAAAGCGGGAGCTCTAAATGGAAGAACAATAGGGTTAATGTATAATGAATCGCTGAACCAAGGCTTTGCAAGCGAAGTTGAGCGTGGCAATAAAGAGCTGGGGGAGATGATGGGGGGCACATGAAGCTTCCCCCGAAACTTCTTAAGCTTGCTTCTTCGCATGAGGTTGCTACCAAAATTATAGTTGGGGTGATCTCTATAGGGCTATCATTAACATATTTTGTTATGCAAGCTAGCGTCGCAAGGATCTTTAACGACTACATCGATAGCAAAGTAGAACAAAGGAGATAGATCAATGGATTATGATGCGCCGGGCAATATTGTTGAGTTAAAAAAACAATCCGCCAGGCTAGATGTGATGATCGCAAGCGAGGAGGTAAAGTACAAAACTACCGTCTTAGCTGGCAAAGTAGTCGATACTAAAACAGCAGAAGTCAGACTCGAAGGCAAAAAAATTAAGCATAACACTGCTCTTGTCAAGAATAGCAAGAGTCAGGTACTGCTTAACTATCATGAAAAATCATTACGCCTAAGTGAAGTCTACTATGACTTGAAGATTGAAAGCCATACTTTAGATGTGGCATCCCTAAGTGGTGAGGTGCAGGTAAAAGAGGCTAATCTTTTGGGTCTTGGTCTTTCGCTAGAAATTCCAGCACTTCAAGGCGTTGATACTCCCTCGTTGACGCCTGGTTAACCTATTTTAATGGCCTAGTACTAAGCTAGGCCATTTTTATTATGTCTCTAATATTACTTTTTATCATCAATATAGCAGTAAGGCTCTTGAAGTATTTACCACCAGGGGTAAGTTACATTGTTACTTGGGCTGCAATCACTATAACTTTATTTAGCCTAGTTTCATGGAAAATCCGTTCTTTAGTAAGAGATCTAAAAGATTAAAATTGTTGTTTTTAACAATGAATATATCTGCATGCATATCATTAATTGCTAGCTCAGATATAGAATCTTTATTATCTTCATTCGTAGGTCTTTCCTCTGGACTTATATGGCTTTGGATGTATGGTCGTAGCCACGCAATCCTAAACTTAGATATTTCTGAGATGGAGGCTAAATCTGAACTCCTGAACTCCGAGATGCTAAATGCCCTCAGTGTCAAGAAGGAGCAGTTAGAGGATCAGATGTTAGATGAGCTGGAGGAATTTAAGCAGGCTCAGTTATCAGAAATTACCAGGGAAACAAAGCAGATTCAACGTAGTAGGCTAGACTCTTTGAATACAGAGGTAGAAAATGTAAGGGATGAACTGAGGAAAGAGTGCGATCGCAAAAGGGCTCTTCTAGAGAACAGAGAAGTCGAGTTGGAGAATGAGCTCCTTGCGATGGATGCTAATAAAAAAGCTGAGAAGCATAGGCTTACTGTTATTGCCAACAAACAAGAGGCTATCTTTAATCAGAAGCTAGCAGAGCTAGATGAAAGCTGGAAAGAGCTAGAGCTGGAGAAGGCTAAAGTAATTAAAACTAAAGAATCTAACTTAGCTCAATTAATGGCGGCAAAGAACCAGGCAGAAATGGCATTGGAGGAGAATAAAAAAGAAGCTATAAGAGCTTATAACGAAAAAATCGATCAGATGAAAGTTGAGAACCAGGAGCTAAAGTCTGAAATTAGTGCGCTAACGTGGCAGCTGTCTCAAAAAGAGCCTGACTATCCACGTGGCTTAGAGCCAGATGTTGTAGCGGCTCGTGAGATTATGAAAATATTATTTTGTGAATATGATATTTTTTCCCATTTCTTGGGAAGCCTTTTATCTATGGACGAGATTCAGATAAAATTATCTATGGTTGGGACGACTAAATCTAAGCTGAATAGAATGAAAGATGATTTGAGGAATACTTTAAACCTTGTTAAGAGCCCAGAGATAGAAAGTGATGTTGGTGGTTATCGTTTTATTATTACGCCAAAATATTTAAATCCCGGGACTTACTCTGACTCTGATAATAGTGTTTCTGAGTTGTATATTCCCACCCAAGAGTTATTAGCTGATTTTAAATTGCCAACAACTCCATTTAGAGTATCTACTTTGATAAATAAACAAATAACTCAGAAAGAAGTCAATTGGATTTGGTGCTTAAGAAATAGGCTTAACCCACCATTGACACAAGTAAATCCAACCTTGAAAATAGTATGGAACGCTAATCCCGGAGACAATAAGACCTATATAATTGCCAAATATAGATATTCAGCAATTATGGATTTTTTATCTTGTTAATTAAATTTACGATACGATGCCTTCCTTTTTTTGGCTATAAATCATTTTCAATGGTTGCTAATGACGCAATGCATAGAACTCTAGCTGGTCAGGGAAAACTTCTAAAAATACCAAACACTAAGCTGTCTATTTTCCGAACTGCTTTGATCATGGGCGATCAGCTTCTTGCAAAAGAAGTGATTAATAGTGTAAGCTCAGTATGCTCTGAAGTCTTATGCCCAGAGAACTCAGGCATTAAAAATGGTGCTTTTGAATTTATGTTTTCCACAGATGGCATCAGATACTTATATTATTTTTGCAAAGAAAGAAATGTAGTCCTTCATGAGAAATTGGTCAGTTGGCCAGGCAGATATCCACGAGTGATATTTGAGAAATTATGTATCAACAATAAGATTAAGTGGCATTTTAATTCTAGTTTTAGACCGTCTAATAAGAAATATGGCAAGCAGCTTGGCTATACTAAACTCTCCATACCAAGATTTGAATCTGACATATCTCTTGTTGTTACTGAATTCTTCAAAAATATACAGTTTTGCGATCAATCAGTAGAGATTACCAAAAACAAGATTATTGATATTGTCTCAATGCCAAATAAAATATTGTTTATCGATAGCATTGACTATTATGAGCTATGGTCAATGCTGAAAGCTATCAATCAACACGAAGACGAGACGCCTGGCCAACATTCTACTCAGCTGATCTTAGCTGGTTATAATGGATTTGAAAATATCCTTTGTAAAGATCAGATCTGGCAAGTATCACCTCTTAATATATGACAGGTAAGAATATAACCGTATGTGGGCTTTTCGAGGGGATTGGAGGATTCCCTTTTGCTGCCAGTCAAATAAATCAGCAAGCATTGAGACAGGCAAATGAGCTGCCATTATTTGACTGGCTCATATCTACAGACAATGATCCTGACTCGATTGAAGTTCTCAGGAGAAATTTTAATCATAAAATTATAGATTCATGTATAAGAGACTTCCATGTCTCCCCTGGCATCAATCTAATCTTAGGTGGATTCCCTTGTAAGGGCACCACTGATGGTGGTACCAAAACTGGTCTGAACCATCCAGAAAGTTCATTATATAAGGAGTTTATAAGATGTGTGAAAGAGGCTCAGCCAGATATAGTGCTACTTGAACAGCCATCTGGTTTTATCTATCGGGGGTATGATACTTGGACATATGAAATATCAGAACTTGGATACAATAATCTGGATCCGATCATCATTGCGTGCTGCCAAATTGGCAGCGAAGCGAATAGAAACCGAGGAATTTACAGGCGAGTTAGACTTTTCTCTCTGTCCTACTATGCTGACAGGTTCTGCAGCATTCGGGCGTCCGAGTGGTACGACTGTATTCGAGACGTGGTGGAAGAAACTGCCAATTATCCAAACTGGCTCACAGTTGAGTATACAGGGGATGCTGTTATTGCATGGGTTCCCTCCGGATTGGCTGCCACCTCGTTGGATGAGTTCTCTCTCGACATGCGACGACAAAAAGGAAGGATTAGATCAAGGAAGCTTATCGGTAGAACTGTCACAGTCCCACAAGCTAGGATCGCTTTACTATCAGCTCGATGGCTATGGCAAAGGAAAAATTGTTAAGTACAAAGATTTGACAGGAATTTTGTTGCGTGTTATTGATACACATGGTGCTCAATATGCTGACGTCAAATGGTTCTATGGTATGGAGTGGAGTAGGATCCCACTCCATTACTTACAACCGGTGGCTGATGGACTTAGTAGTTTGTGTTGCACTATCCCTCGCAAAGCTTACCTATACTGCTATACACAGACAAAACAGAGTATTGATTACCCATTGATTCATGATCAACGTGATCGCGTCGAAGATTCCCATTTCTATTGGGCCATCAATGTCAAGATAAAAATCTATGGGAGATGGGTTAGCAAAAACTTCAGTGTTCCGCTATCAAAGCTGAATGAAGTCAGAGTTGCAGTTGCGAATCAAATTCCTGCAACTCAGATTATCCAAACTATTTTGCAAAAAAAAATTACACTGTAATGGCTTAATTTTAGCTTTTCTGCTAAAATAGTAGTGGAGACTAGAGTAGAGTTATAATGAATAGATTTTTAGCCAAAGTCTTAGCTTATTTTGACAATACTGAATATGATTATGATGTAAATACAGAAGAGACTGAATTTATTGATCTAAATGGAGAGATAGATAGTTATGACGAAGTGACAAAATTTACAATATTTCCATGCGATGATCCGAAGGACTGTAAGAATTTTACAGGATCTGATGCTGAATATATAGATGAACAATTTAACAGGAGGTTAACACCCAATTGCGGAGATAAAAAAGGTCATGAAATTACTCAACAATTTCTTAGGCAAAAATGGTATGAGTCTTGATCTATAATTTTAGCGATCGCTTTAGCAATCACAAGAGTCTGATCGATATTTTACCTGGATCTCATGATCCAGGTATTTTTTTTTGAGTCAAATTCTCTAAACTAGTGAGAATAGGGGTAAGAAGGTGGTATGTCAGACCGACCAGGGGATATTAGGCAGGTTCATGTCTATGTCTGATATTGACGTTGCTCAAGGTCGCCTCAGCGGGTTTAGAGAAAATGGATTTGAGGATTAGCGATCGCGCTGAGCCTCATGAGCCAACGTATACAAATCCCTTGCATATCTCGTTGGCTAAGACCCAGCGAGATATGCAATGCCAGATTAGGCAAATGATGTTACCACAAGTTCCCTTATCTTTTTGCGACTTTCTCCCTTAGCTGATATGCCCCTAGGAGCCATCACCCTTTTTATATTAAAATCAGAGTACAAATTATCGAAGAATGGATCTTCAGTCAAAGCTGTGGGATCAGGGGCACTAAGCAGTTGAAAAGCCCCTATTCTGTGCGCTTTTCGGAAGACTTTCGCTAAGCGGTATTGATCCTCATCTTTAAAGGCTGAAAAATAACTTGTAAAGTTGGAAGTCTTGCTCACTGGACGGTAAGGCGGGTCATAATAAATAAAAGTCTTTGGATTGACATATGGTAATATATGGCTAAAATCTCCACTTGTAATCTTGACGTTAGTGCTTTGAAGGCATTCGGATATGGCAATTAGATTTTTTTCTTCTAAGATACGTGGTTGTTTGTAGTCTCCGATAGGGACATTGAACTGATGATTTTTCTTGTTGAGGCGATATAGTCCGTTAAAGCAAGTTTTATTCAAGAAAATAGTAAGAGCTGCCCTTTTAACCCAGGTGGAATCATACGTACTAGCGGGCTTCGTTTTATCGAAAGTATTATATTCAGAACGTCTGTCGTAATAATATGCCTTCCTCTCGTCTTTATTTAACGAGAGGTAGTAGTCACTCATTACTGACAACTGGCTTATTAGCTTTTCAACCTCTGTCTTGATCACCATGTAGGCGATCGCAATCTCAGGGTTGATATCTGATAAATATATGTTTTTTACATGGTATTTCTTGACTATATCAAAAAATACTGTGCCTCCTCCTACAAAGGGTTCTATGTATGTCTCAATCTCATTGTCTTCGAATAAGGGCATATATTCATTTTGAAGTATAGATAATAGCCTTGTTTTGCCTCCCGCCCATTTTAGGAATGGATATGGAGTAGGTCGGTAAATAGTACTTGCCATTTTTTCTGTATGTGCCTTTATTGGAACAGATAATAAAACGCCTGATCGGCGAGCTGTATGTGGGGACACCCCACACCCCTACCGGGGGGTTCTTTGCCCCCCGGACCCCCCTGGGGCGCTGCCCCAAACCCCTTTTTCGATGAAGAGTGGCAAATGGGAGTAGTGATCGCGGGCTTATCCAGTTTAGAGAAAATATGGAGCGCCTGAGAGGCGGAGATGCGCGAACTTCTAAGATAAATTCGCGCAGGCGGAGACAGCACCAGCTCGTAACCTC
>NZ_JAAHHE010000107.1:4159-20928 GCF_010692525.1 Moorena sp. SIO3B2 | reverse complement strand
CATTGCGACTGATGTTTTCTAGTCTTCGTCTTTGTTCGATTGTCAGCAGCACTTTATCTCTACGACCTCTTCCCATTTTTTTGACCTCAAATAATCATCCTTCTATTCCACTATTTTAGCTGTGCCACGCCAGTAGGGTGCGTTAGGGAAGGGCTCGCCCTCATTTTCCACCTCGTAGCCAGGGTTGAGATAGCCCGCCCCGTAACGCACCACTAAAGGTATTGAGCTAAAGGCTGACCACTGACCACTGACAGCTGACAGCTGAATTCTTAGCATGAAATTATTGTGTAGCGGCTTAAGAATTGGGATCGCCAAACAAATCAAAATCCCCGTCTAGGTAAGAGCGGGGAGTCTCCAAATGCTAGCATCAATTAATTGGGGAAATGAGCGATGACAACAACCCACAACCTTTATCAGCAAGACTTTTACTTATGGACCGAGGCAACTGCGCAACAGTTACGGGAGGGTGAGTTTACCCAAGTTGATGTAGCGAATCTGATTGAAGAAGTCGAAAGCATGGGTAAACGGGAAAAGCGCGAGTTAAAAAGTCGCTTGATTGTGTTGCTGATGCATTTACTGAAGTGGATGTATCAACCAGGGAAAAGGAGCGATAGTTGGATCAATACTATCACTGAACAGCGTATCGCTTTGGAAGAATTGCTGGAGGATAGTCCTAGTTTAAAACGGTGCGACCCAAGGGCGATTTACTCGCCCTAGGAGGCGCGCACCGTAGCGTTTTTGCCAGAGGTCTTTGAGCAAAGTTATCAGAAGGCTCGGATTAAGGCAGCCCAGGAAACTGGGATTAAGTTGAGCACTTTTCCTTGTGAGTGTTCTTTTGCTCAGGAGCAGGTTTTGGAAGCTGGCTTTTTCCCAGAAGTGTTGAACAGGGGATAGAGAATAGGGAGCAGCGATGTAGTCGCTACTCCCTATTCTCTAAAACCCAGGAAAAAAGTACTTTAAGGAATAGAAAACTGGTATACTTAAACTCAGTAACTACTATCTGCGCCAAGAACTACCTGCATCTTTGCTGTCACCGACGGGTCCCTTGCCATCTTTCGGTGGATTGTAATCTGTGAATGGATTCCAACTCATGACAGTTGACAATTGTTTTGACTCAGGTTTGGGCGAGACAGGGTCAGAGGGCAAGGTTGATTGACCTGAAGACGACTTGGTAACACTAGATGCTTGTGGGTCAGTACACTCAGGATTTTCATCAATTACCTGGTGAAATTTGCAGAATGATCCGGCGTTTTCGCCGTCACCTACGGGGCCGTCTCCATCATTGGGTGGTGTGAAAGTATTTACCATCTGTAGTTGTGATAGTTGTAGTTGTCTTGATGCTGATATTGGTAACAGTTGTGGGTTACTAAACTCAGGATTTTCATGGATTAGCTGGTACAATTTCCAGAGAGATCCGGCGTCTCCGGTTTCACTGGGAGGTCCGTCTCCATCATTCGGTGGTGTGTAATTCATTACTATCGTTAGTTGTGATGATTGTGATAGTTTTTTGAATTCTTGGGATTCTTGGGATGATGATTGCTGGTCAATCGGCTGAGAATTACTATCGCTTAGTTCCTTGAATACCTTCAGTATCGTTGCTGCTAATTGTTGCCAGCGCTTTCTGATGTTGAGAGTGAAGGAAACTAGTGTTGTCCAAAGCTGCTTTAGCAAATTAATCATTTGAGAATACACCTTTTCTAGAAATTCATCAAACACCGGCCCAGGCGGCGTTTTTTCATTGCTACTTGTTACAGCGCCTCTCAAGCCAACTTTTCGCAGATGATCAGAAAAATTTTTTTTTGAAGCAAAATTTGCTTAGGTATTCTAGTTTCCTTGGTGTTTGAGATCAGATCCGGATCCATTTGAGTTGTGAACGATTACCCTTAGAAAAAGGCAAGGGGCAAGAAGCAAGAAGCAAGAGGGGAAAGATATCCGGCGTTTTATTGGATAAAAAAAAAGACCTTCTAGGTTTACATCTCATTTAGAAACCCAATAGGATTTGTCAATTGGGTGAGGTACAAGGTTCTCGGTTTTAGGGAGTAGGGACTTCCGAGCAGGTAACTTCGGATCAGGGAACAGATTTCGCACTTCGATTTGTAGTACGAAAAACACAGAGCGATCGCTGGATGATATAGCGCTACGCGCAAGGCAAAAGGCAAAAGGCAAAAGGCAAAAGTGGACTACAACAGCTTTTAAGCTTGTATAAATGTCCTAACCTTAATCGGTAGTGCTATATAGCGCTACGCGCTATAAAACCCCACCGTCTTTACGGTGTCCACAATTGGATGGGGTTTAAATCCCCATCCAATTGCCTTCAGCATAGCTGCCTTCAGCATAGCTGCCTTCTGCCCTCGTTTAATATGGGTATTCAACTGGACTTGATATCAGGTGAGATTGATTCAGATTTTCCGGGAGAGGCGATCGCTCCTTGAGAGGATAATTTTGTTCCTTAATCAGACGCTGTAGTCGGGTAACTCGCTTACCCGGAGATGGGTGACTTGATAAAAAATCCCAGGACGCTCCTCGTTTGTGACTCATTCTCGCAAAAAAATCTGTTGCGCCAGCGACATGACCATAAGTTTGCTGCAACAACCTTAAGCCAAACTCATCCGCCTGTTGTTCCTGGGACTGGGAAAATTTCGACTTAGAGAGTGTTGCCAATCCGGAAATAGCCAAAGATTCTAGGGCTCCTACATCACCAACAAAATAAGCGATCGCTGTCCGCACCAGCAATCTTCGTCCCAAACTCCGCAAATGATCTCGGTGAGCAAAATGACCCAACTCATGTCCTAATACCATCATCAACTCATTTTCTGACTCGACCTGTTTCAAAAAACCGGCGTACACCACAATCACATCCCCCGGTAGTGCTAAGGCATTTACTGTGTCCTCTGGTAGATAAAGCACCCGGTAATCTCGTTGTTTAGATTGCTCTGGCGGTAGTTGTTTTTCCAATCGCGCCAACAGTTGATTGAGGGTCTCTTGAGTTGGTGATGGTTGAGCCTGCTGCTCATAAACCGGAACGATTACAGCTCCCAGCTTTTGCTCGACACTAGGAGGAATTAGCCCAATTAGACTGTTGATCAGCAAGTTCAACAGCCAAATAACCCCCACAATAAAACTGATAAATAGCCCCAATAAAATCAATAGTTGGCGGTTACTTGGTGGTGGGTTGCGACTCTGAGGTATATCTGGAGAGGGCATAATTAGTGATGGGGGATTAGTGATTAGGGATTAGTGGTAAGCATATGCGCGAAGCGCACGCTACTTGAGGTGCCGTCAGCTGTCAGCTGTCAGCCGTCAGCTTAAAATAAAATTGAAAGTCTGGGGAAAAGCCATTGGCCCTAGGCCAATAGCTGATACGCGACACGCTGATAGCTGAACGCGATCGCGTGCGCGTAGCGCTTAAGCTGATACGCGACACGCTGATAGCTGATAGCTAATGGCTGAATGCTTACGATTAGTGATTAGGGATTAGTGATTAGCTTGCTATTTAGCTATTACCAATTTCTTAGTCACTCTTAGTTGGACGGAAAGGATTTAAAAAATTAATTAACCCATAAAGCTCACGAGATTGAATCCATAAGCGTCCTTCACCACTGAAACGACAGACTAACCCTTCTCCACCCAAAACTCCAGTTTTAAGACCTCGAAATGATAAACCACCCAGCACCTCAACCTGGTAATTTAGAGTATCTTCAAATGCCACGATATAGCCAGTGTCTACTACATAGTCACCCGCCACTGGAATTTCTACAATTGCTCCATAAGAACTAAACCAAAAATCCCCTTGGCCTGTAGCTCGAATCAGGAACAAAGACTCGCCACTGAAGAAGCCTTTAAAGCCTTGAAATTGCGTGTCAATTTCTATTTCTGGACTACAGGCAACAAATCCTGAAGACTGTACCATTAAACCCTGGTTTCTCAGGTAGTAATGCTGAATATCTCCAGGTACTCCTGGCGAAACATAAATTTGCCCAGGCTCTTTTTCAGCAGTAAACTCACTAACAAAAAATGATTCACCACTTACCATCCGACCCAGTCCTGTCATCAAGCCACCTCGTACTTTGGACTTCATCGAGATACTTGAGTCCATTGCTGCCATTGCTCCTGATTCAATTAAGACTGTTTGGTCTGCCTGTAAGTTTATAATCAAAGAGGCATAAGCGGGAGAATGCTCAATTTCGTAGTCAATTTTATTCATCATTTTTATGGCCTATCTATTATTATGTATTGTTAGAACTAATATCAAGGGATAGTAAACAATACTGTGTAAATAATTATGAATTCACGGGAAGTATAGCAGAAGTCAGAAGTCAGAAGTCAGAAGTCAGAAGTTAAACTCAAGCCAAACTGTAGTTTGAGACTTTTGTCATGTCCTAATTACCCTGGCGACTGCTATAACTCTACTCCCTACTCCCGACTCCCTACTCCCTACTCCCTACTCCCGACTCCCGACTCCCGACTCCCTACTCCCGACTCCCGACTCCCTACTCCCGACTCCCGACTCCCTACTTCAAGCAACAATCTTTATTTCCGTCCAGGTAATTATCGTGGTGGTAGTTGAGTACCAACTTGCCGACCAAAAGCACCAGTATTGTGGGTTTGACAATAGACTTTACCCTGCCCTTTAAATCGGCAAACCAGCCCTTCTCCACCTAGAAAAGCACCAATCCAGCTAGAGCCAGGTTTAGTAATCTCAAAGTTCAGGCTTTTTTCAAAGGCAACAATATGACCGGTGTCAACGATATACTCACCTTCCACTGGTACTTCATAAATTGCCCCAAATGAGTTCAGCAATACAGAACCATAACCACTAATAGTCAACCAAAAAATTGATTCGCCAGAAAACAGGGACTTAAAACCTTGAAAGCCTAAATCAATATCAACACCTGATTCACTGGCAAGATAAGAAGTCGCCTGCACTACCAACTCTTGACCATTCATTTGATAAACTAAAATATCACCTATGAATTTGGGCGCTAGAAAGATTTCGCCACCACCAACAGGAGAGCGAAAAACACTTAAAAACAGTGATTCACCACCTACCAAGCGTTTTAATCCACCAAAAATACCACCTCCTTTACCTTGTCGTAAAGTAGTGCTGGCATTGATGTAGCCACTCATGGCAATCATACAGCCTGCCTCTGCCACGAATTCTTGATTTTCATCCAGAACAACGCGAGCGATCGCACTATCTGGTTGATGTAATAGTTCTATTTCCATTTTTATAACGAAATTTAGGAAGGATAGTGTTAAAGATGTAGTGGTTTGGCTACGGTATAGTAAAGGATTAGGAAGCTAAACCTTAGGACGTAAATACTTGACTAAACCATCAACACTACGAGACTGTAGATAAATCTCACCCTGACCCCTGAGCCGATTCACAAAGCCTTCTCCAGAAGTTACAGACCCCAACAAGCCACCAGCTAACCCAATATTCATCATAATTCCTGGTTCATAGGCCACTAAATGACCAGTATCAACAATAAATTCCCCATTAATCTGCTTGCGAGTAAGACCACCATAAGCACCAAAGAAAACTGTGCCCTTACCACTGACTTTCAGTTTAAATAGTCCTTCACCAGAAAACCAACTCTTAAAACCTGCCCACCGAACACCCAGCTTAACCCCAGTAGTATGGCAAATATAAGCACCGGGTTGAAAACACAGACTGCGTTCTCCTAATTCCACACCAGCAATATCGCCAATTATGGACTGAGTAAGAACTAGGTTCAATGGTTGCTGAGTCTGATTGCTAAAGGTATTGACTAATAAAGACTCTCCACCAAAGAATTTCTTGAGCAAGCCAGAGAAGAAGCCACCAGAAAATTGAGTTTTCATGGTAAGCTGAGCATCCATACTGGTCATTGCCCCTGCCTCAGCAGTGATACTCTCACCAGGATCGAGAGTGACAAAAATTGCTGCAAAGGCCGGCTTGTAGCGAATTTCAGATTTCACTGTCAGATCTCCCGTTGCTGAGTGATAGGAATATTACTATTCTGGCAGAAAATTTTCTGCTGTCCAGATTTCTTTAATAAATTTAAGCAAACTCTTTATTTGCATTAATTCATAATAAGTTTGATTTTCATAGCTCACATTATCTTCCCAATCAAGGAAAAGAGTTGGGAGTTGGGAGTTGGGAGTTGGGAGTTGGGAGTTGGGAGTTGGGAGTTGGGAGTAGACAATTCTCCCTGCTCCCTGTTCCCTGTTTCAATATTTAATATTATATCAGGATAATTACTCATAAAACACCATTACCCTTGAAACCTTACTCCTTTACTTCTCCCTTCTTCCTTCTTACCTCTGCCTTCCTTTCGCGCCTTGTGTAAGTATTCAACCGGACATGATCTAATCCCTGAGAAATAACCTTAATCCACTACGGAATCTTGGCAAGCGCCACAATGTTTACAGTAAGGTAAATATTTGTAAGTAATATTGTGGCAACTTTGGCATTCAACATATTGATAATAACCGCAGTGGGGACAGTAGTGATCATCGGGTTTAATTTTCTTGGCACAATTGATGCAGAGTAATTTTTTGACTCTGCTAGCTGCCTGAAGTTTAGGATTAAATACAATTTTTTGAAAAAACTTGATAATTCCAAAACCAATCAATGGAATAAACAAGATATAAACATAACTGACTAGGAAAAGTAACCTGCCGAAAATTTCACTAATTATATCAAAGATAAATTGAAAGATAGCGCCAACTTGAAGGAACTCAAAGATTCTAAAGATTAGGGGTATAAAAAATATTACCAGCAAATGCCAGCTAATCAGCGCGATCAGTCCATATCCTCTTCGTTGAGTAAATTTATGAATGGATAGGGCGATAAAAATCAGCGGCAGCAGAAAGAGCGATTGAAAAGCAAATTGGATACTTGGATACCAGAAAGATGCCTGTTGATAGTTTTTGCGGATTGTCTTAAATTTATTCTCATCCTTAATAAAATCTATAAAACTAACACTTTCCGGTCTGGAAAGCAGTTCATTTTTAAGATTATTAATTTCCTGTTGAAGTCTAGAAATATTACGATTATTTTGCTCTAACTTTTGTTTGGCTTGTTCAGCACTGACTTGATTAATTGATTGCTGACGAGATTGACCGGCAATTTTTTCTAAGAGTGTGGAATCATATTGTTCACGAATGGTGTTATTAGCCCGTTTAATGGTACTTATTTTTGATTTTTTTTGGTTAATAGCTTTTTCAGTTTTCTGGTTTTCGGGATTGTTAATCTTATCTTTGTATTCTGCATACTTCAAACAGGTTGTAAAAACTTTACCCAGATGTCCTTCTTCAGCTTGTTGATAGGATTGTTTAAAACTAGTTGATCCCAATGAACGGCTAATAATGTTATAGTCTTTATCTTGATCAGTTTGTCTACGGTAATTGTTCCACTGGTAATAACATGGATAAGTCTGAGCAGGACTCATCGGCCATGTGCTAATATCATTCAGTCCTGTAAACACATTGATTAAGATAAAAATATCAATCACCACAATCACAATCAAACTCACTTTGTTCAGTGGTTCGTTGCTGAGTGTCCTGGACTTACTTAAAAATTTACTTAAAAATTTACTTAAAATACGGTATATTCTGGCCATAATATTCAGTTTGTATAAATTTTTTTTATCAAACAATTTATAACTGGTATAAATAATTATAGGATTTTTATACAGATAAAAATCCTATAATTATACCATCCAGAGCTAAGGGAGTGATCCCTCCAAGTGGTTTCCGGTAAACCACCACAATTACACTAGTGGCTACCAATGCTAAGGCTGATGGCACCAGAGGTACCCATACTCCTAAAGTAAATAGACCAAAGCATAGGAGATATAAAACCCCTGTCGCTGTGACCGTAGCGAGTCCCCAATACAGTATTCGACCATAGCGCCAGGCAATGGTAGCACCAATGATTGACCAAGCCCAAACCCAGAACAGGTCTCCCCAGACCGACCACACCGATAATAATGGACGCTCACCGAGGCCAGCACTGATCATCTGACTGACCATCTGAGCCTGAAGAATTACCCCTGGCATTTCTTGGTATGGCCACTCCAGGGCACTGTAGGGGGTAAGATGGTAATCCTTGGCAATCCTTGCAGTTATTCCGATCAGAACAATTTTGTCTTTGACCCACTCTGGTTTGACCTTACCCTCTAGCACCTCTGTGACAGTGACTCGTCGGGCTACAGTTTTCCGGTAATTGAGTAACACCTGGAACCCCCGATAATCACGATTGTGGTAACCCCCAGCATTAGCTGACAACTCTGTTAAGACAGTCTTACCCAAGCGTATTTTATTCATAGCAATGGTTTTTGCTTTGATTCGGTCTTGGGCTAAGTAATGCAATGCGACCCTAGCACTGAAGGAGTGGTCGGTGGCACAGGGGTCATCGTGGTAGGGATGCATAAATACAAGATGCCTACGGATAATGCCATCAGGGTCAGCCATGATATTGCTAAAACCAAGGCGGGATTCTGGCACCCCAGAGGGAGGTTTGATGCCTGAGTTTTTGGGGTTGTTAGCTTCCCTAGCGCTACACAGGGCAATGAATTTCTGATTTTGCTGTAACTGACGGCTCAATGCCTGGTGACCAGGTTCTCTAGGACGTTCGCGAAAGATATCTAAGCCAATCATTCGCGGTTGATCAGACTCTAGCTTGTCTAGGACTTGGGCTAGGGTTTGATCTGGGAGGGGATAGCCATAGCGCATGATCTCAGCATCTGTGGCTTCAACCACCAGCAAACGGGTGTCTACCCCTGGATTAGGTCGTAGCCGCATCAGCTGGTCAAATGCCTTTAGTTCCCAAAGCTGCAGCATTCCCAGCTGCCGGATCACCATGACTAAAATAGTAACCACCACACTGACGATCAGGGCCGATTGGAGCAGGTGGCGCTGGTGATTGCCACGCAACTGTTGCCAGGTTGGGGGTATGGCAGCGGGATTTTGACAAATCACTGGCAACCAACTGGCACAGGGACATTGATCTTCCAAACCTTGCAGTTTTTTCCGGGCTTCTTGCACTGCTAGATACAAGGACTTACCACTAGCAAAGGCTTTGAGAAAATATTGCAAAAACTGCTGTGCTACCAGATCCGGTACGGGCTCCCGCATAATAATCATGTGGGGAATGTGCAGCTGTTCTAGCTCATTGGCTAATCCTAAGCCATCACAAGAATTAAAAATTGCTAGGGACAACCCCCTTTCTATGGCTTTTTTGAGGGCTTCTCTGAGTTCGTCAATGGTTAAGCTATCGGTCTGATTGATATGAATCCGACCCCTTCCTGCCTCGGTTTCACTATGACCTGCGAAAAACAGAATATCCCAAGGTTGCTCCCACAGGGCTTCGTTGAGCTTCTGCCGTGGTTCTTCTACCAGAAAGGTAATGTCTGCAAAGGGTAAATTCTCTAATAATTGTCGGTCTTGTTGGATATTAATCCCTTCGCTATTGCCCAAAATCGCTAGAATTCTAACCTTGTGTCGATCACGGCTTTGGTTCGATTTGCCTGGTTGTTCATACTCTGGAGTACTTAGGGCAATTTCTGCTTGGTGGTAACGCTCTAAAAAGTCCCACTGATGCCAAGGAAGCTGCCTGAGCTGGGGATTTTTGGTACGAATCAGCACCCGGACTTCTTCGGTAGTGCCCACTTTTTCCAACCACTTTTCCCGCAGTGGACTAAATAACTCTGACTTCAGCCACCGATTTAAGCGATCGCATAATCCCTGACTCTGGTTGTTGATGGAACCACCGATTGCCACTCGTTTGATTTTGATTGCCCGCAAAGAGCTCCCCAGACTGCGATAGGTTGACCGCCACTCGTGATAGTGGTTGACTAGATTGGGTGCTGGAGGCAATCTGCCAGTAAGTTCTGTTTCCGGACCTTCGCCTTCTGAGCCAATTTCCAGAGTGACCCGAAAACCTTCCTCAAAATCCCCATCCAGCTTAAGAGTTACTAGCTTTGCCATTGGCTTAGTTTTTTAACGGTTGACGGTTGACGGTTTACTGTCAACCGTCAAAAATCAGTATTTTGTCTAATGTTATTCCTAGTTATAGCGCGTACTGAATAGGGAACAGGGAATCGGGAACAGCGGATTTGGGAATTTCAGATCACAAACTCTTCGATCACACTGGCATTATCCAGAGCAACCTTGACACTGAAACGGTCTCCGGCTTCGCAACTAAAATCCAATTGAATGGCTTGATCCTGGTTTCTGGCTTGGGCATTGATCAGCATTTCTTGCTCCTCATCTAGCAAGAGCAACTGCAGATTGGGGGGTAGATAGGTTTGACCATTGATGGGATTGAGTTGTAGCAGAACATTCAGCTTCGTTTCGGATTCTGGGGTGAGTTCCACAACCAGAGCCACCCCTTGATTAGGTTTGCCCCATTCAATCTGTTTACATCGCTTAATGGTCTGAGACTTGGTTCTAAAGGCGAAAGCTGGCTGAGAACCTTGGTTACCTAAAAGGGTTTCCAAACTCTGCCAACCTGCTTCAAAGATATGCTCCAACCATTGACTGAGTTGTGTCATAGGTTGGAATTGATCGAGGTAGGCTGGTAAATCTTTAAGCGATCGCAATTGGTGGATGACTAATTCACCGGTTTCCGAAGTTGCGGAAAATCCCAGCAGCGTGGCTTCAGTATGGTCTTGATCAATCTCAACCACTACATAGCCAATCCGGTTAAATCTTACCTCTTGGGGAATGGGACAAGTCAAATCACCGGGTTTGACAGGCCGACATTCCAAGCGCCCCAAACCGGTTACCCTCAGGTCAGCCACATTTTCAGCCAAGCCCACTACTGAATTCCAGCTATCCCCTGCGGTTAGGTCAGTGGGAATACCCAGAATCCGTAAGTAGTTATTCACCGCACACACTGCCAGGGTGTTGAGATAGACTTGTTCAGCCTTTTGCGTGGTGGGTTGGTACTGAGCAAACTGCTGGGCTATCTCTAGGGCCGACTGGGTAATCGGCATGGGGATTGACCAATCTGATAGCATGTTGGCGTTGTGTCTCATGATTTTTTCCTAGGTTGGGGTTTTGTGGTGCTTTTCGAGCTACCAGTCTTTGACTTTTCTTCTATATATCCCTGGCATACACCGAATTTTCGCAACAGGGGTAAGCATTTACGGTTATAGAATTTGGGCAAATCTTTAGCTTCTGGTGGGGTTAGCTTAAATTCTGCTGCAATCGTTTTCCAAGGCTGATCAGGAGGGAGTCGCCGCTGGATTAGGACTTGGGCATTAATCTCAGGGCGTTTCCTAAAGCAAGTCTGACGTAATACTCCGTCTGGGTCTGTCTTAACCCAATCCAAGGTTTTTTGCCATATTTTCATAACTGGCTGTAGATCAGGAGCAGCTGGTACCCTATCTACAGGGTCAATAGTTTTACCTTCCTCTGTGCTTAGGCCAGTAATTTGCCGCTTCTGTTGCCTATAGCCAGCATCTCGAAATCGTCTCAGTCGCTTTTTTAGTTCATCGTCGAGCCAAGTAATCACACCTTTGATAGTCGGGTCATACTCTTCAGGATGGCCACAGCAATATTCCCACATCTCTTGGAGAGCGTCATTATAATAAGAGCTATATTCTTTCCAAAGCTTGCCGGATTTCATCACTAGTAGATGTACCTCGCTCAGTTTTTGCCGACGTTCCAGACTTAATGGTGGATGATTACATGCTTCAACTATCAGCTGACGGAGTATTCGATCTAGATTTTTCATCGGTTATGTCCCTGTTGTAAATGCGATCGCGTAGCGTGACCTACGGTCAATCGTGTTTAGTACGCATTAGTCTATCGATAGCGGTTCTCAAGTTAGTTGTTAGTAGTTTGTTGTTTATGTTGGTAGATGCTTACACTAACTACTAACCTCTACTCCCCATGAGAAGCGCTACAAAGGGCAGCCCGAAGACTGGACTCAGTATTGACCATCCCTAGACATCTTAGGCATCAATGTTGGGGAATGGCAAAAGTCACCCAGTATTTATTTACACGAGTGATCGGGGGGTTTTTCGCAAAAAAGCCCAAAAAAAATTTTTGTCGGATTTTTTTGCGAAAACCCTGGTTGAGAGGTGCTGTAACAAATGGCTAAGCCAAGTGTGATTCAACAGGTGCGACTCGTGGCGAATTTAATTCTTAATGGGTCAAGCACACCTAAACAGTTTAAATCCAGTTAGTGCGTCAACAGACCATGTATACTCTCACCAACACTCTAGAAAAATCCGCTCCTCAGGTGCAACAGTTAGACAATGGTCTACTGCAAGGAGTACTAGAAGGTTTTATTGACGGTGTTTTAATTCTGAATACACAAGGAGATTTGGTTCATAGCAATGAAACCGCTCGTGTTCTTTGTGAGCAACTTACTCCGAACAGCAAACATTTTACGGTGGTGCCTAAAGAAATCTGGCGTGTCTGCCAAGCCTTGAAAGAAAGTGATGAATTCTATGCCCATCAATCTGTAATTATAGATTCAGAGATTACTACGAGTCACTCCACAACCTTTCGGATTCGGGCTAGATGGCTCAACCTGAGGATATCTGAGCAGCGTTATATTATAGTTACCCTCGAAGACCAACGTCAATCCATTCATAGTATAGCCCTAGCTGAAGTTCAGAAATATGGCTTAACTGCCCGTGAGGCAGAAGTCTGGTTACTGCGTCGAGTCAATTACTCCTACAAAGAGATTGCTGCAGAACTGTTTGTTACCCTCAATACGGTGAAGAAGCACATGAAAAACATTCTTGCCAAGCAGCAAATGGCGATGATGATGGAAGAAATGGCTGCTTAGGGGCATAATTAGCGATTTGGAAGACAGAAATTCTTGGTGATGTGGGCATTTAGGGACCACAACCACTACAAAGACAACGTTTTAAACACTACTCCGTAGGACAACTGACAAAATGCCCTGTTTAGGGCATTTTTTTGTATTAGCGATCGCGCTCAATGGTTTCCAAATGAGATGTAAACCATTGAGGTATTTTTTTATTGTAAAATAACACTCCGAATCTCTTGACAATCTTGCCTTTTGCCTCTTGTATGCAAGCAAATTTCTGCAATACCTGTGTTTACAAATCATATAAAAACACGCTGATTGCGGTTGTCATAGTAATCGGTTAAACAAGATTGTTTCCCGATTACCAATTCCCGATTCCCGATTCCCGATTCCCGATTCCCGATTCCCGATTCCCGATTCCCGATTCCCGATTACCGATTCCCGATTCCCGATTCCCGATTACCGATTACCGATTACCGATTCCCGATTCCCGATTCCCGATTCCCGATTCCCGATTACCGATTCCCGATTCCCGATTCCCGATTCCCGATTCCCGATTCCCGATTCCCTACAGATTTTGCCCCCAAAAATTTTTTCTGATTGTTTTGCGAAAAGTTTGGTTCACAGGCGCTGTAACAAGTAGCCAATAAAATGGCGATAATCCTCTCCTGTTTTAGTTTTTGATTAACTGTTGGGACACTGTCCCAGGTTAATAGGAAAGCGTTACGCCCCATATGGGGCGTTTTTTTTTAGGTAGATCCCAACAGTTCAATCAGTTACCCACTTTGCCAATTCATCTAGGGTAACTTTCAGCAGGTCACACAATGCCTTGAGCTGATTTGGGTACAGTTTGGGGATATGCCTGCCCGCTTCCCAATTTTGCACCGTGGTAACGGTTACGCCCAATTCATGAGCGATTTCCCGCTGGGTGATATTTAGGGATTCTCGTCTTTTTTTTAGGTTGTCCCCTAAATTAGTCATTACTGTCCTATTTAAAAGTTAACATAATTAAGTTTACTGAGTTATATGTTACCGCTAATCTCACCAAAAAAAATGGGTCTGTTCGCGTAGCGTCGGCTTTGCCGAAGCCCCGTCCTTCTAGGACGGCTTTCTTTGATTGTTGATGTACTCTTTCAGCACCTCAATAGAAGCTCCAGCAACGGAAGCAGCAAAATAGCTAGGAATCCATAGTGCTGGTTTTCCATTTGGCTTCGGATATCCATTTTGTCCGTATCTGCGACTAGTGGGACTTAAACAATAAAAAAGGTGTTTTGAGGGTATAATACTTGCTAAGCCGAGTTTTCACGTCGAGGTCAATCCTGATCAAACAGACAACTCCCGCAGCGATGCCACCTTGCTTTGAGAGATGGTGTAAGCACTTTGATGAGGTGTTCAAAACAAAGGCTCAAAAAAGGGAGTAAGGGCACACTCATCGGGGGATTATTGGGGGAAAGTGAGAGACAAAACCTTGATCAGATCGCCGAGAATGCTGTTGGTGTGACTTACCATGGATTACATCACTTCTTGACGGAGGCTCCTTGGTCATACCAGGAGGTGAATGAACGTCGGTTACAAATTATGCATAAGTGTTCCCAAACAAAAATCAGACGAGGATTAAACTTAATTATTGATGATTCGGGGCATAGAAAAAGTGGTAACTTTACTAAGGTCGTTGTCCGACAGTATATTGGTGAAATTGGCAAAACAGACAATGGAATAGTCATGGGTTACACTCATCTGTATGACGAAAAAAAAGCCTACCATTAGACATAGAGTTGTCCCAACACGCTAATTCATTGCCCTCAGGAAAAAAAGACGAATAATTTAAAAATAAACCTGAACTCGCTTGAGAGTTAGTAGATAGAAGTCTAAGCAGAGGATATAAACCGGGAGTGGTACTAACTGATACTGGGTATGGGAATAACTCAACATTAGTGAAAGAATTGGAAAAAAGACGATTGAACTATTTAGAGGATATCTCCCAAGTTTTTTGATACTGAATTTTGCCCCCCTAGCCCCCCAATTCTGGGGGGAACAAGAATCAATTTGCGGCTAAAAGTCCCCCAAAATTGGGGGATTTAGGGGGCTTTGATGTAGCAAATGAGACTTCTCAGACAACCTCTTAGTAGGGTTGGCAAAAAACCGAATAGGCGCGCGTTCCAATGGGCAGGTAAACTGCCCTTGGGTCGGGCCTCAAAGTAATAAGAAAAACCGAGTCAAGGACAGAAACAGAACAATAAATTCGATTAGACGAGTTAGCGCGCGTCCCTATCAAAAGAGGACTTAACTCCGGTTAAACTCAATCTAAAAAAGCCGAAAACCCTTTGGGTAGCTACCTTCACCGGGAAAATCTCAGCTAATGAAGGAGAAAAGAGTTTTGCTATCGTCATGAATGCCAACTCAGCACCAGGAGCCTCAGATATCGGCGTTGCTGAATCAAGGAATGAATACGCGATCATCTGGTTTTGGTCAAGCCCCCGTGGGTCCCCCAGCGAGCAATCCCTCGCTGGGGGACGCAAGAAAGTCTTATTCCCCCACCGGTGCGCTTTCCGTCGGCGAATTAAATTCGCCACGGGTCGCACCGCAAAATTGGGGGGCTAGGGGGGCAAAACCATACCCAGAATCAGCAACGCCCAGATATCGACTACTTTATGACTAACGTAGAGTCATCAATAGTAAACCCAGAGTGGATAGTTCAAACTTATTCTCAAAGGAATTGGATTGAAGTCTTCTATCGTGAAGCTAAAGGCTGGTTAGGTTTACGAAAATATCAAGTGAGGAATAAACGCAGTTTACTAAGGCATTTTCTTTTAGTTTATTGTGCTTATAATTTTATCATTTGGCATCAAATTACTGGGGGGTTAAGAAGGCAATGGGCTAATAAACCTTGGCCAAAGGCCACCCTACGCGAATGAACACCTTTACAGAAGCAATGGATGCAAATCGTACTGCAATGTCTTTCCGGTTCTTTAATTGGCTTACCTACCATCAGGAGGTATTTGCCTCTTATCAAGCCACTTTGGGGTATATTTGGGCTTGATTTTTGTCTAAGTCCCAATAGTCAAAATTGTGCTAACCTAAAACTATGGTTGGAAGAAAGCTAGAGTTCGACCGGGAAGAAGCCCTAGAAAAAGCTATGGACTTGTTCTGGTCTAAAGGCTACAATGCTACCGGGCTCAATGACCTGCTCAAGCACATGGGCATCCAACGCCAAAGCCTGTACAACACCTTTGGTAGTAAACATTCTCTGTTTTTGGAGGCAGTACAGCACTATGGACAAACCGTAGTCTGCTGCATTGAGCAACGGTTGAATGAACCGGGCTCTCCCTTAGAAAACATCCGTAATCTAATCAGAGGGTTGGCTTCTGAGGCTATCTGTCCCAAATATCGTGGGTGTATGATGGCCAATACCATGATGGAGTTGGCTCCCCATGACCCAGCAGTGGCTAAGATGGTTCAGTGCCTAACCCGGCAGGTGGACAAAGCCTTGGAGCGGGCATTAGAGAGGGCTGTAGCCGCTCAGGAGTTGCCAAGGGAGGCTAATCCACGTCAACTCGCTCGCTTTCTACATCATGTTATATTGGGATTCAATGTCCGAGGTAAAATACATCCAAGTTGTTCTTATCTAGATGACATTCTGGAGGTAGCTTTGTCTGTACTCGAATAATCGGTTCAGAGGTAGCAAAATTTTTTTTGGTCATTTTTTGACTAAATGGTCAAAAAATACCGTGATTTGATCCAATCACCCCTGGTTCAATGGGTGCATCTCATATTTGAAAATTTTGCGTAGGGTGCGTTAGGGGGGCCGAGGATTTTCTCGGTAGCCAGGGTTAGGTTGCTGCCCGTAACGCACCACCGAGTAAAACAGCTTTAATGAGATGCACCTGCTTAAATCCCGAAATAATTCTCAAAAGCTCAGGAAGTCATAGTCATTCAGGAGACATGTCAATGCTACAACCTATTACGTTTACTAGAAGCCAAGACATCAGTA
>NZ_JAAHHE010000107.1:0-3790 GCF_010692525.1 Moorena sp. SIO3B2 | reverse complement strand
TAACAGAGCCTCTGTATGACTATTCCGGTTCCGCCAAGAACTCGCGCTCAAGAATCTCGGGCTGCTATCGAACGGATTTATGTGATCATGCGACATCTATTTATCCGAGGATACTACAAGCCGGGGGGTGCTTCTGGTGCAGCGTTGAGGCAAGCGTTGCTGACTTTGCAACCAGAAATTTATGGCTCCATTGCTGACCCACAGAAAGTGGAATTGAATGGTCTAGTTTATGTTATCGATCGCTTACCCTGCGGCATGGAAATGTGTCGTTTTGTGAAACTGGTGGCGGCAGAAGGGTATAGTCAATCAGGATTTGAGACAATTGTTCCTGCTAAACGTCGCCGTAATTGCTACCGCATTGATGAAGAAACGATGCTGATCGAAATTACCCGAGGGCGTAGCGAGATTTATGACATTCTTACCCATCTGACTTTTATTTATATCGAAGCTAATAAAATTAGAGACCATGCTCTGGAGGAAGGTCAACCGACACGAGAGTGGATAAAGCTCGAAGAAATGGTTACAGGTCAACAATCCCCGGATAATCCTAAGTCGTTGGTGTCAGAAGACCTGGAAGTCCAGCATCGAGCTTTTTCTTACTTAAGTACTCTTTTAGGACGTACGTTTGAAGAAACCAAACACGCTTACCATCGCCTTGCTCAGGCTAGCTCTGACAATAATGGTCTATTTGATATTATCTATTGGCTGGGTCGAGTGGCGATGGAAGAAGTCCAATCCCAACGCGATCGCAAAATTACTTTCAGTTCCACACTCCGGGAGCGGATTGGACATCATATCCACGGGGCGCAGTGGGCCAGTGATGTTAAAGGCTTTCTGTTAGAAAACAATTTATGGGAGCGCCCACTCCATATTATTAGTGCGAATTTGCATAGCGTGATGAATTGCTTATTTGCGCCATCAGCACTGAAACCAACCTTGGGACAGGACAAAAAAATTGAGGAAATTGCCCGTGAGTTAAGTTTACCAGAAAACGCCCACCTAAACCAAGAGGTTAGGGAGTTTGCCTTGCAAAACGGGATGTTTTATCTGGCCGATCGAGCTGGGACAAATATCCACGTACAGATTTTTGATACTGCTATGTTACCCCTGGCTTTGCTTTCCCCTGAATTACCAATTAATCCTAACATAATTGAACAGGAAAAGCCAGTTATCTTGGTAATGGATTATGCCTTTGGGGAACAAGCGTTTGAGATTATGGATGAATTACTCAAACCTTATCAAACCAGCGGGCACTCCAAAAAACTTAATGTGAAGTCGATTTCGGTAATGGGAAAAGCGGGAATATTGGTGGGTAAAAAGGGAGATTTAATGCTACCAACGGCACACATCTTTGAGGGAACAGCAGATAATTATCCTTTTGTTAATGAGCTAAAGAGTGAGGATTTTCAAGATGATGGCATCCCCATTTATGAAGGAGCGTTGGTGACAGTAATGGGAACCTCTTTGCAAAACTCTGATATTTTAGCTTACTTCAAAAGTTCATCTTGGAATGTGATTGGCTTGGAGATGGAAGGAGCACACTTACAAAAGGCAATTCAAGCTGCTTCTATGATCCGAAAAAGTATTGATGATAAGGTAAAGCTGCGTTATGCTTACTATGCTTCTGATAACCCCTTGTTGACTGGCAGCACCTTAGCTTCGGGGGGATTGGGAACAACAGGTGTGAAGCCAACCTATTTAATCACTATGAAATTTCTTCAGAAAATCCTGGCATAGTTGATGTAGGGTGGGCAGTGAACCAGACCGATTCACCAAGCCATAGCCCATGGCTAGCCACTGCCCACCAAACGATTAATCACAATTGATGTAGGGTGGGCAGTGAACCAGACCAATTCACCAAGCCATAGCATTACTAGGGCGTGTTTTCAAACTCGGAGATCCCCCTAAATCCCCCTTAAAAAAGGGGGACTTTGAGAATGGCTCCCCCCTTCCGCGCGGGGGGTTGGGGGGGATCTAAATCTTGCGGAAAACTTTGAAAACACGGCCTAGGCACTGCCCACCTTAGGATGAAAACACAGAACAGGGAACTAATCAAATCAAGGAGATTTTAACTAGTCAGTTATTTCCCCCACCGTGTACTAATCGTTATACAAAGATCAGATCCCCTAGGGCATAGCCACCAGACACTATAGCAATAACCTCCAGGGAAGGAGTATTCATCGAGATAAAGTTAGGCCCAAAGGTATAGTCGCCGATTGCTCCATGGAGTTGAATTGTATCTATACCAGATTGGAAATCCGTAATTACAGCGTAATCATTGAAACCAAACCATCCTGCCCCGACATAGTAAGCATTGCTGCTATCTCCAAGCACAAATGTATCAGCACCAGCTCCTCCGGTTAAGATATCAATTTCATTAACACCTGGATTGCTACTGGTGGGATCGACACCTACGATGGTATCATTACCAGAGCCACCAAACAGAGAGTCATTACCTAAGCCACCTCGAAGAGAGTCGTTACCTGAGTCCCCAGACAGGGAGTCATTACCTGAGCCACCCAGAAGAGTGTCATTATCTGAGCCACCGAGAAGGGAGTCGTTACCATCGCCCCCAAACAGAGTGTCTTCACCTGAGCCCCCAGACAAAGTATCTTCACCAAGTCCGCCAATCAGGCTATCATCACCATCATTACCCCCGAGCCTGTCATCACCATCTCCGCCATCCAGGCTATCATCACCAGCTCCGCCATCCAGGGTATCATCACCAGCTCCGCCATCCAGGGTATCATCACCAGCTCCGCCATCCAGGCTATCATCACCATCATCACCCCTGAGGGTATCATCACCAAGTCCGCCAATCAGGCTATCATCACCAGCATTACCCCCGAGCCTGTCATCACCATCTCCGCCATCCAGGCTATCATCACCATCATCACCCCTGAGGGTATCATCACCAGCTCCGCCAATCAGGCTATCATCACCAGCATTACCCCCGAGCCTGTCATCACCATCTCCGCCATCCAGGCTATCATCACCAGCTCCGCCATCCAGGCTATCATCACCAGCTCCGCCATCCAGGGTATCATCACCAGCTCCGCCATCCAGGCTATCATCACCATCATCACCCCTGAGGGTATCATCACCAAGTCCGCCAATCAGGCTATCATCACCAGCATTACCCCCGAGCCTGTCATCACCATCTCCGCCATCCAGGCTATCATCACCATCATCACCCCTGAGGGTATCATCACCAGCTCCGCCAATCAGGCTATCATCACCAGCATTACCCCCGAGCCTGTCATCACCATCTCCGCCATCCAGGGTATCATCACAATCCCCGCCAATCAGGGTATCTTTACCATCTCCGCCCATTAATACAAGCGCCATGAAACTTACTCCTGAATTTTTTCAAGATTTTAATTAGGTATCTATAAAAGCTATCCACCTGGATTTAGATAATTATGCAAAAAGCGTAATATTTTTTTTTCTAGAAGGGAATTTTATGGTACTTATGTACTACAAAAACGGCGAAACAGCGTATAAGCAAGGATTTCAGCAAATTTAAAAATTTTATTTGAGAAATAAAAATTACCCCAAGTTATTGACAAAAGTCATAACTTGGGGTAATTAAATCAGTCTGTAGGGTGGGCAGTGAACCAGACCAATTCACCAAGCCCAAGCCCATTGCTAGGCACTGCCCACCAAACGATTAATCACAGTTGATGTCGGGTGGGCAGTGAACCATACCGATTCACCAAGCCATAGCCCATGGCTAGCCACTGCCCACCAACGGATTAATCACAATTGATGTCGGGTGGGCAGTGAACCA
>NZ_JAAHHE010000106.1:8486-21142 GCF_010692525.1 Moorena sp. SIO3B2 | reverse complement strand
TCAGCTATCAGCTATCAGCTATCAGCTATCAGCTATCAGCTATCAGCTATCAGCTATCAGCTATCAGCTATCAGCTATCAGCTATCAGCTATCAGCTATCAGCTATCAGCTATCAGCTATCAGCTATTAGCTTATGGGTCACAGGCTTCTAGCCTGTGCCACGGTACTGTTCGCGCAGCACCTCAAGTAGCGCAATCGGTGCTTTTGAATAAAATAAGCTGACCGCTGACTGCTGACTGCTGACTGCTGAATGCTTACCTTCTGACTTCCCTACTCCCTACTCCCTACTCCCTACTCCCTACTCCCTACTCCCTAGCTAATGCTATAACATTTCCATTTGAGATGTGAACATAAAATTAAACCTTTTAGGTAACACGGAACTCGGTATCTGCTAACAGGGGTAAAGAATACCGAGTTTTTTTAATTATAAAAAAATCACGTTCTCGGTTTACAAATCATTTGTAAAATCTCTAATAATGGCTAATTATTAGAGATTTTTATAATTTTTATTTTGGTAAAGAATTTAAGTTTTATTAAAATTTTAGGTATTTGTGGAAAAAATCGATTAATTAGGATACAGTTTAATTGACTTGAAGGGCTAAAATTATCAAGCTAAATCCGTTGAAGATAGTCTAAATGCTACCGGGGTGAAAATCTGCCATTAGATTGATCAGCTATGGACTGTGAACCAAATTTTAGAATGGTATTTGGAACCAGTACTATATCTCAAATCACTAATGAAAACCCTCAATTCCCTTATTAAGGTAGATTTAGGGGGATTATTGAAATATAAAAGACTTGGTTTTACGTTTTTATTGCGTAATTAATTAATCTTAATAATTTCAGCAATTTATTGGGCTTTATTAACGATAATTAGATTTTAAGCTGAAAAAGCTAATTACTAAACCATAATAGCTAAAACTTAGCTACATATAGTGAGGGAGCAAGCCTTGCGCCCCTACAATTAGGCTTGAGCAACGGATGCCAGAGTAATTTCTGAACTGCAATGGCTCATCAAGGGGAGTCAAGAAACTACTGCATCAGTTTCTAGTGATTGCATCTACGCGCAATAGTTATTTGAGAAATTAATTATGAGTTTGGATGGCACAATCTCTAAGACAATGTCTAAGTGTTCAGTTGGCGATATCTCCGAAATTGACAGCCAATCAGTGGATTGCAAAGCCTTGGGTGGCAACAAGCAAAAGCTGTTTTCCTATGTTGCTTATGGTTTGGGAATCCACTCGGCGCTACCAATCCCAGAGTTTATCCCAGCAGAAGTAGAGTGTGATGTTACGATTCACATTCAGAGTAATGATTACAGTACGGGATGCGTTCGCGTAGCGTCGGCTGAGGCCGTAGGCCACGCTACGCGATCGCCGAATCGCAAAATCAGTGACTACATTCCAAAGGAAGTTATCCAGCAGCCGATGGCTTTCCAGTTGAGTCGAGATGAGGCAGTGATTTATCTCAAAGACACAGGGCTGTTTCTGGTACAGGGGGGAAACACGATTATAATCATTCCCGCAGCAGGAGCCTGCCTGAGCCGCATTCAAACGGCTCTAGTGGGAACTGTGATGGCGATTCTGCTTTATCAGCGGGGATTGTTGGTGCTACATGCCAGTGTAGTCAATATTAATGGTGGTGCGGTTGTTTTCTTGGGTAATTCCGGTGAAGGTAAGTCTTCAATTGCTGCTGCACTCCATACTCAGGGATACAGAATCATCACTGATGATGTTGCACCTGTGAGATTGGATCAGGGGAAAGCGAAAGTTGCTCCTAGCTTTCCTCAAATTAAACTAAGTCGAGAAGTAGCTAAGGTTTTGGGATATGACCAGGATAAGCTGGGTCTGCTGGTACCGAAGTTAAATAAACCTGGCTATCTGTTAAATCAGGATTTTACCCAAGCGCTACTACCAATCCGGTGCATCTATGTACTGGTTTCAGGTTCACAGTTGAGTATTAAGCGTCTGAAACTTCAGGAGGCGGTGATGGAACTATCCCATCACTCCCGTCTAAACAGTTTATTTGACTCTGAGAAAGCATCCCATCTTCTTCAGTGTGCTCAGCTTGCCAATCAGTGTAGTGTTTATCGTCTCCAGCGACCTCGTAACTTGGCTTTGTTGCCTGAGTTAGGGAGGTTGGTGGCAGAACACCAATTTATACAAGGCAAAATGTAACAGGTAACAGGTAATATAATAAATTACCCAAAGCCCCATTATCCATTACTCAAAAAAACTTCAAGCTCCTAATCAACTGTTATCAAAAACTGTAATCAACCCCTTCAATTTAGTTGAAGGGGATTAGCGTCATCTGTCCGACGTAATATCTGGCGAATTTACGCCTAAACTCGCCTCTTGAAAACTATGGTACTCTGGTTTTGATGTCTGAGTGGAAGGCATATATATCTTGCTCCCCAATGCTGGTGTAGAGGTAGTTGCTGTCTGTTTTGGACTAAATTTAATCAGCTGTAGGACTAATGAAAATCGCTACCTGGAACGTCAACTCAATTCGGAGTCGCCAAGCTCAAGTAATAGATTGGTTGCAACGTACCCAAGTAGATGTGCTTTGCCTGCAAGAAACTAAAGTAGTTGATGCCCAGTTTCCGCGATCGCTTTTTGAAGAATTGGGTTATTACCTTTATATTTCTGGGCAAAAATCCTATAACGGTGTAGCCATCTGTAGCCGGAAACCAGCTACAGACGTAAGTATGGGCTTTGCTGCCGTGTTGGATACAGCTCAGGTGGGGGACCTAGATGAACAAAAGCGAGTGATTAGCGCTACAGTAGACGGCGTCCGCATTGTTAACCTATATGTTCCCAATGGGGCTTCGGTCAACAGTGAGAAGTACGACTACAAGCTGCGTTGGCTGAAGATACTGCGGGACTATTTACACAGTATCCTAGAAGAACAGTCCCATGAACTTTGTGTATGTGGGGACTTTAATATTGCCCTAGAAGACCGGGATATCCATAATCCTAAAGGCAAAGAAAAGCACATCATGGCTTCCCCAGTAGAACGTCAAGCCCTACAATCTGTCTTAGACCTAGGTTTAGGGGATGCCTTTCGCAAATTTACCAAAGAAGGGGGTAATTTTAGTTGGTGGGACTATCGCACCCGTGCCTTTCGGGGTAATCGGGGTTGGCGGATTGACCATATCTACCTAACCCCCAATCTTTACAATCAAGCGATTAGTTGTACCATTGACATAGAACCGAGAAAACTAGATAAACCTAGCGACCATTCCCCTGTAATCGTTAACTTATAGTCAAGTTTTAACGGCAAAAGCCATTCAGCTATCAGCTATCAGCCGTCAGCCGTCAGCTTTTGAATAAAAGCACCTCAAGTAGCACCATCTTTAGCGCATAAGCTGATAGCTGATAGCTGAATGCTTACACAACTGAAATAAATAATTAACCATTAAACTTAATAATTATAGCAGTCGAAGTAAAGGTTAAGAAATGTTTCTGTTCCCAGATCCGCTGTTCCCAGATCCGCTGTTCCCTAAAACCGATAACTTTGTACTCACCAAATTGACAACTGCTATATAACAATTAACTACCTTTAAGCACACCATCAATAGCCTGCAATAATTCCTTAGCGGTGTAAGGCTTAGACAAAAAGGTCTTAACCCCAGCTTCAGCCGCCGCATCGACTTTATCACTGATAGGCAACCCACTGATGCCAATAATTTTGAGCTGCGAGTTAATTTCTCGCAATTGAAGGATGGTTGTTGGTCCATCCATAACCGGCATCATCATATCCATCAGCACCAATCTAATGTCATCCTGATGTTGCCTATAGAGTGCGATCGCTTCCCTACCATCCCTGCTAGTCATCACCCGATAGCCATAGTTTTCTAAGGAAGTCTTGGTAATCTCACCAATAGCAGCTTCGTCATCCACCACTAAAATCAACTCACCGTTTCCTGTCGGTAGTTCTAGTTCTTCCTCGGAAGGAATTGGGAAGTGTTCTACTGCTGGCAAATATACTTTAAAGTTAGTACCTACGCCCACTTCACTATACACATTTACAAAACCGCCGTGACTTTTCACAATACCTCTGACAGTAGACAAACCCAGTCCTGTACCTTGACCGATTTCTTTAGTAGTGAAAAATGGCTCGAAAATTCTTGGCTGTATTTTCAGGGGAATACCAATGCCACTATCAGCAACGGTCACCACAATGTAGGGACCGACATCGGCATCAATATGCATCCTGGCATAGTTTGGATCTAAAAAAATATTTTGAGCAGACAATGTCAACGTTCCACCATCAACCATAGCATCACGAGCATTGATGCAGAGGTTCATCAAAACTTGGTGCAGTTGTGTGGCATCCCCAGATACAGACCAAAGATTGGGGTCTATATCCGTAGACAATTCAATGGATCTGGGAAATGTTTCTAGGATAATGTGGCGAATTTCCCGAATCAAATGCCTGACTTGTAAAACCGTTCGTTGACCTGTAATACCCCGAGCAAAGGATAAAACTTGCTTGACTAAACCAGCCCCCCGCCTAGCATTATTCTCTACAGTTTTTAGGAGTTGCAAATGCCGCTGATCTGAGATTTTCAGCTGCAACAGTTGAGCTGACATTAGAATAGGAGCTAATAAGTTGTTCAAATCATGGGCAATGCCCCCAGCTAAGGTACCAATGCTCTCCATGCGCTGAGCGTGGAGAAACTGGGTTTCCAGTTGTTTTTTTTCAGTGATATTAGTATTGACAATCAAGATTGATTTGGCCTGTCCCTGAGGATTTTGCACCAAAGTCCAGCGACTTTCAACAATAATTTCTTTGCCATCTTTGGTGACTTGATTCAACTCACCATACCACTCCCCTGTTTTGGCAACACTTTGGTCTGCCTCGGCTAGGTCAGCTGGTGCTTGTTCGTACAGCAGTAGATGCTCTTTTTTTCCAATCACTTCTGCTGCCTGCCAACCGTATAGACACTCCGCTCCTTTATTCCAAAATGAGATAGTATTGTCTAGATCCCGAACCAGAATGGCATCGGTTGCCACATCCAACAACGCTGCTTGTTCCCGAATTTTTTGTTGCGCTTGCTGGCGCTCAAGGGCATAGCGGATGGAACGCTCTAGTAAAGGTCCTCTAAGTTGACTCTTATCCAGGTAATCTGCTGCCCCAGCTTTCATGGCTTCCATGTCAACCTCATGGTCTCCCTGAGCAGTTAGGAGGATAATCGGTGCTGTACACCCCCTGGCAATGGCTTCACCTAGGAGTTCAAGTCCATTATGCTCACCAAGACGGTAGTCCAGTAGATAAACATCATGGTGGTTCTGACCAATCATTTCTAAGCCCTTAGCATAGGTTGCCACCCAAGTCAAGCTAAATCTAGCTCTCCGGTTTTCCGACAGTAAATCACGAGTTATAATATAGTCATCTTCGTCATCATCAACGAGTAATACGTTAACCAAAGGGTTGTACATTGGTCTGGCACCAGAGGAATCGAAGGAAATTAGTCGAGGGTGGTGAGTTCTGAGTTCTGAAAAGGGTAAGCAATTTGCTGGCTTTGTGATCAACGAACATTGATGAGGGTCGGTTTTGGAAATAGTCCTGAGTGGATCAGTTTTTAGTGATACAGTAGAAACATCAGTAGAAACATCAGAACGTTCAGCTGGCGGTTGTGAGTATTTACTCATGGTAGTCGGTTAGGGCAATCTATTCCCTTCGGGGGGCAATTCGGCGATGTCCAACCAGTACTTTTTTAACGTTTCCATCACCTCAATTAGGGAACTATAGGTGACAGGCTTAACGATGAAAGAATTTGCTCCTAAGTTATAACTGTGATAGATATCTTCTTCAGCCTTTGAGGTAGTCAGCACTACAACTGGTATAACTCGTAGATTAGGATCAGCCCTAATTTCTCTGAGGGCCTCACGACCATCTTTTTTCGGCATATTCAAATCCAGTAGGATTAAACTTGGACGAGGGGACATGCTCGCCTGCCTGTGTTTACCACGGTGATACAGATAATCCATCAATTCCTCGCCATCACTGACAAAGTATAGCTCATCGGTCAACTGACTCTCTAACAGAGCCTCCCTTGCCAATAGACAATCATCCGGATCATCATCTGCCATTAAAATTATCACGGGATTTCGGCTTTCATTCACTCAGCATTATCTCCTCGACCAAAAATTATAAAGGAATTATAAAGGCATTATGAAGGGGTTATGAAGTATAAAGGTGTAAATTTGAAGTATTTTATGGATTAGTCACTCAACTACTAGTATGTTTTCATTATTTAACGTTTAAGCTTAAACCTTTAACCTTTAACCTTTAACCTTTAACCTTTAACCTTTAACCTTTCACCTTTCACCTTTCACCTTTAACCTTTAACCTTTAACCTTGGCCTTTCGGCCACGCTACGCGAACAATCTTCCAGCTTCAATTTTGTTTAATCGGCACCCTAACAATAAACTTAGCCCCCTGTCCTGGTGTGCTCTCTGCCATGATGCTACCATTATGGCGTTCCACAATTTTACGGCAGATAGCTAGACCGATGCCGGTTCCTTCATATTCGCTGCGACCATGGAGCCGTTGAAAGGTTTGGAAAATGCGATTGCCATACTTGGGGTCAAACCCAATACCATTGTCTTCGACTATGATCTGACAACGCTGATTAACGGTTGCGCCTCCATAACTTAAGGGAAAACTTTCCTGAAGCAGTTGGCTATAAATTTTAACGAGGTTACCTCTTGGTTCTGGTCGGAATTTAAGTCCGTTACTGATCAGGTTTTGCAAAAGTTGACGCATTTGCACTGGATCAGCTTCAATAGTATGTAGTTCACCGACTTCCACTACGCCACCAGATTGCTGGATACGTAGTTCTAAATCAGAGAGTACCTCTTGCACCACTTGAGCCAGATTAGTCGCAACCAAAGGTCTGGCCTTGGTGGTCACCCGGGAAAGGCTAAGCAAGTCATTGATTAACACCTGCATCCGTGCTGCAGCATTCTGCATCCGTTCCAGGTAGTCCTGACCCTGCTCCGTTAACTGTTCATGATACTTTGTCTGAAGGCGATCGCCAAATGCCTGAATCTTGCGCAGGGGTTCTTGCAGATCGTGGGATGCTACATAGGCAAACTGTTGCAGTTCAGCATTAGAACGGGCAAGTTCCTGACGCTGACGGGTTTCTGTTCCTAAAAGCTGGGCTTGGGCTAAGGCAATACCAATTTGGTCGGCCAGTTGTTGCAACAATTCACTTTCAAAGTTAGTCCATTGTCGTGGATTCGAACACTGATGGGCAATGAGCAAACCCCAAAGTTGGTCTTGTTGCTGAATTGGCACCACTAGGTTAGCTTTTACCCCAAACTGTTGCAGCATTTCTACATGGCAAGCTTGGATATCAGATTTTTCTAAGTCACAGATGTTGCTAACCCTTCCCTGACGATACTGGTCCAGGTACTCTTCATGAAAGCAAGGATCTTCGATGCTTTGTCCGAGCATGATTGGCCAACCAGGTACTACTGCTTCTTGAAGCACTTTCCCCCAGCCATCAAAACTCAGTTGGAACAGTACAACTCGGTCAGCCTTGAGAAATTGTTGCACTTCTGTAACCGCCGTTTGCAGAATCTGATCCAGTTGTAGAGACTGGCGGATTTTCAGGGTAATTTCTGAAAACAATTGCGATCGCTGATTTTGGCGCTTGAGTTCTTGCTCTGCTAACTTACGCTCAGTAATGTCATCCACCACATAGGAAAATCGGGGGCGAGGAGTGGTTGTGTCGGGAATTGGGCATACAGTGGCGCATAACCAGCGGGTATCGGTTTCAGTGGTGTGATCATACTCGAAGGAAATGGGCTGATTGCTTTGTTGGCTTTCTCGGTAATGGGTAATCCACCGATGGATATGAGTTTTGGGTGCCCCCAACTCACTGGCTAACCGATTCTGCATGGCCTCGGGTGTAGTCCCGAAAAAATTCGCTGTACTGTTATTATCAGAAATATGCAGGATGTCATCATCCAACAGTTCCACGACCCCCATCAATAGTGCGGAACTGTTGAAAAAACTACGCAGGGTCGATTCACTACCGAGCAGTGCAGCTTCTGCCTGTTGGCGCTCTATTTCCGCTTGATGAGCTGCAATTAATCGACCAAGACTTTGAGCCATTAATTCTACAATTTCCCGTTCGTGAGGCTGGAAATCCCTTTCTCTGACCTGGGTTGAGGAAAAATTGAGGGAGCCGTAGACTTCACCATAGACAAATATGGGAGTCCCGATATAGGACTCAAGTTTTAGAGTTTGGTAGACTCGATGAGCATGCATTAGCTCCATCTCACCTACATGAGTATAGGAAATGGTCTTTTTTTCGCGAACGACTACAGCACAATAGGTATTTTTTAATTCAAACTCTGAGCCAGAGACTAACCCTTCTAGATCAGACCTGACCGACAGGATGGTGTAGGAATTAAGGTGTATTTGACTAATAATGCCAGTGGGCATGCCTAAAATTTCACAACCCGTCTCCAGATAGTCAGTATACAGCAAGTCAAAGTTTTGGTAATTGGTGGTATTCAGCCGATGTAGGTGTTTGAGGTTGTTACTGAAGGTTTCCAGAGCCTGAGACTTTTGCAAAAGTTGCTCGTCTGCGTGCTTGTGTTCAGTAATGTCCCGCCCTACTGCCTGGAGCTCAATTAATTGACCATGCTCGTTAAAGATGGCACGATCGCTCCACTGCTGCCAGCGAATCTCTCCTGTGGGCATAATCACCCGGTGTTCAACCGTTTCTACCGGATTCTCCGGGCTTAGAGAAGTAATACACTGTTCTAGCCTTTTGAGATCCTGATCGGGAATCAATGGCAAAAACCGTTGCCCAATCAACTCTTGCTCTGACTTGCTGAAATAGCGACAGTAGGCACCATTGACAAAGGTAAGAGTTCCATCAGGACGGAAACGACAGATCAGTTCTGTTTGATCTTCGACAATAGCGCGATAGCGAGCCTCGCTCTGATACAATTGCTGCTGATTTTGCTCCCGCTCGGTAATATCATGGTTTAGACCAATGGTTGCCACCATATTGTCTTGCTGATCATAAAGAGGTACTACCACCGTTTCACACACCCCACACTTGCCATCTTTGCCAATAAAGTGAATCTCCCCAGACCAACGTCCCGAACTGGTCATCTCCTGGATAATCTGCTCGGTTAGAACAGCCGCCTCTTCCGGTCGGTGCAAAATCCCTGCAGTTTTACCCAATACCTCAGCTTTGGTGTAGCCGAATATTCGCGCTGAAGCAGGATTCCAATCAATTATCCTACCGGCTAAGTCCGTGATTATGATCCCATCGAAGATACTCTCAAAAATCAGACCCTGTCTACGCAGGGCCTCTTCCGCCTGTTTGCGCTCAGTGATATCAATGGAAGAACCAATGTAACCGGCAAAGTCCCCATTGGGGGTAAATCGGGGAGTGCCTATATCTAATATCCAACGATACTGCCCATCCCTACGTCGCAAGCGGTACTCCATGCGAAAATTTTCTCTGGCGTCGAAGGCAGATATATAGGTATTGAAGCTGAACTCTAGGTCATCAGGATGCACCCCTTCAGCCCAGCCCTTGCCCAATTCAAGTTCGAGGGTCTTACCGGTGAAGTTCAACGAAAGCTGATTGAAAAAGTTATAAAGTTTATCAGTGCCTGACATCCAGATCATTACTGGGGCATGATCAGCCATCATCCGGAAGCGAGCTTCACTCTCTTCGAGGCTGGCTTGCTTTTGTTTGGCCTCGGTAATGTCCCGTGCGATCGCATAAATTAAACCATCGTTCACTACTGGATAAGCAGCCCAGGCTAGCCATTTATAAGACCCATCTTGACAGCGATAGCGATTCTCGAAGTAGACAGTAGGGATGCCAGTCCCCAATTGTTCTATTTCCGCCCTGGTTGCTCCTCGGTCATCGGGATGGACAAAATTGAAAAACGTGGTGCTTTTTAGTTCTGCTTCGGTGTAACCCAAGGTGCTAGTAAAGGAAGGACTCAAGCGCTTAAAGTAGCCATCGAAACCAGCTATACACAGCAAATCCAGGGAGAGGTCAAAAAAGCGATCGCGTTCTTGCTGGATCCGTTTCCATTCAGTAATGTCACGAGTAAAACATCGGGTATGGACAAATTTGCCATTTTTCCAGAGGACATTAGAGTTAATCAGCACATGGCGAATCGAGCCATCTTTGCACAAGAGTCTGGCTTCGTAGTTTTTTAAGGTTTCTTCAGCAGTTAGTCTGGCCAGGATATCTTCAATTACCTCTTGCTCCGGGTAAAATTCACCAATGTGGTGACCGATATACTCGTCGGCGTTGTAACCCAGCAGATCTAACTCTGCCTGATTAGCCCACAGGATAATGCCATTGCTATCCACGCAATGGAGACCAACGCAGCCATTTTCTAAAAAATCCAGCAGTTCTTGGTCAACCTGGGTAAATTCAGGTTCAAAACCTTGGTTTTCTAACTGAGGCTGCTGTAAATCCGCTAACTGTTGTTTTAGCTCCAGTTGGCTGATCAGTTGACGACTTAAGGCTTGTAATCCCGCTAACTGTTGTGGCTGAAGTTCCTTTGGCACTTGATCGATTACGGCAAGTGTTCCCAGAGGGTATCCCTCAGAGGTAATTAGGGGAACTCCAGCATAAAACCGAATATGAGGCTCAGCAGTAACTAAAGGATCAGTGGCAAACCGTTGATCAGCCAGGGTATCCTGAACTACCAATACCTCAGCTGACTCAATCCGATGGCCGGATAAAAAGGTATTTTGACTTATTGACGTTTCATCTAAGCCCAGATTAGACTGACACCATTGACAGTAACAGTCAATCAGGGTAATCAGAGCCATGGGCGTTTGGCAAATTTGTGCGGCTAATGCTGTGACATCATCAAACGCCTGTTGGAGCTCAGGGTCAGTAATTCTTTTATAAGAGTTTTGGGCTGCCAGCTTTGCTGGTTCATCAGCCTCTTCTCCTCCTGCCATCAAATAATCTCCAAACGGGTTATAATCAGCCCTAGTTATGATCAGCCCTAGGTTGGCTGTTGCTCAAGACGATAAGACTGATCACTGATCAGCTAGGATGAGCTTGACTTGAATTAGCTTGAGGTTAAGGATAGGTAGCATCAATGGATTAACGGCAGATGTTTGTGGGCTACTGAGAAATAGCCCTCCACAACGCCATCATTGCCCTTGTCAGAGAAAAAACTTCTGATTTAATTTAATATTATTTGAATATTATTTAGGTATACTATCTGAATTTAGAGCACCTGCTCCTAATTTTTAAAGTATTTTAAACAAATCGGAACATGGGGCTAAGGTTGGGTATTGATTAAATCCAACCAACAAATATAAATAAACTATATTATAGCTGAATTTGTTACTAATCTTAACACTTCTTAGAATTCTCAGGCAATGACTCCCCTGCCCAAGATCACTGAAAAGCAAACGGTAGATAGTTTTTCAATCACCATCGCTCCCTTATCCCTATCAGAACTTTACGCCCTTGCTGAAGATCCGGCTAATGGAGCTGTGGTGATGATGAGTGGCACAGTCCGTAATCAGACTGATGGGAAACCAGTGGTAGCATTAGAGTATCAAGCTTATGAGCCCATGGCATTACGGGTATTTTCCTCAATTGCTGCCCAGATTCGTGCCTCATGGTCTGATGTGAATCGGGTGGTAATCCATCATCGCATCGGTCGCTTAAAAATTGGGGAAATTAGCGTGTTAGTCGCTATTGGCTGTCCTCATCGTTCAGAAGCCTTTGCAGCTTGTAAATATGCTATTGACACCTTGAAGCATAATGCTCCGATTTGGAAAAAAGAGCATTGGGATGATGGTTCCAGCACTTGGGTCAGTATTGGGGCGTGTGAGCAATCATAATGAAGAATGAAGAATGAAGAATGAAGAATGTAGAATGTAGAATGTAGAATGAAGAATTATAGAATAGCTCCCTGTAGCACCAACTTTTTTACTTATCGTTTTAATCGTTTTAGTGATTGAGCGATCGCTTTTTCTAATTCCACTTTACTCAAGTAAAATTGTAGGGTGGGCATTGCTCTCGGAATATCATGATTGAACAGCTATCAATGATATGGGCAATGCCCACCAATACCCTAGGGTGGGCAAAGACTGATGTAAATTCCAGAATGTTTGGGAGTTGGAAACAGGCCTAAGGTATCCTGGTTGGTGGGCATTGCTCAGATGAATTCTGCCTGGGTTGGGGGTTGATTTCAAGCAATGCCCACCCTACAACTAAATTCTAAATTCTAAATTCTAAATTCTAAATTCTATCTACTTATCGTTTTAGTGATTGAGCGATCGCTTTTTCTAATTCCACTTTACTCAAGTAAAATTGTAGGGTGGGCATTGCTCTCGGAATATCATGATTGAACAGCTATCAATGATATGGGCAATGCCCACCAATACCCTAGGGTGGGCAAAGACTGATGTAAATTCCAGAATGTTTGGGAGTTGGAAACAGGCCTAAGGTATCCTGGTTGGTGGGCATTGCTCAGATGAATTCTGCCTGGGTTGGGGGTTGATTTCAAGCAATGCCCACCCTACAACTAAATTCTAAATTCTAAATTCTAAATTCTAAATTCTATCTACTTATCGTTTTAGTGATTGAGCGATCGCTTTTTCTAATTCCACTTTACTCAAGT
>NZ_JAAHHE010000106.1:3736-8386 GCF_010692525.1 Moorena sp. SIO3B2 | reverse complement strand
GGGTTGATTTCAAGCAATGCCCACCCTACAACTAAATTCTAAATTCTAAATTCTAAATTCTAAATTCTATCTACTTATCGTTTTAGTGATTGAGCGATCGCTTTTTCTAATTCCACTTTACTCAAGTTGGTGAGGATGAACACCTCTTGAAAGCTTTTACCAGACCTAGCAATCACCTTGAATCCCCCACGAATTGGCACTGATACTTTTAACTGTAATTTAGGACAGTGACTTCTTGCCCGCCCAAGGACAGCAGGGGTAATGGTTTGAATACCTGGGTAATCGGTGAGTCGTTGGAGAACTGGAATGAGACCCTGAATGTGGGTAGAGTGATTCCAAACCAGTCTGCCGTCTTTGGGTTGGCTCATAATACTATGTAGCCTCCAAGGGAGCCATGGTTAAGCCAGCACGAGAAAGCTGTTGGTGGTAGAGTTCCGCTTGTTCCTGGGGACCGACCCAAACAATGGCTTGACCTTCGTTGTGAACTTGATGGGTGAGCTCCCAGGCGTGATCATTTGTCATCCCAGGGATATACTTGACCAGACAGTCGTGAACATGCTGAAACGTGTTAAAATCATCGTCTAACACAATTACCTTATATTTGGGATAAGGCTTTCGGGTAACTTGACCAGAGCGTTCAGGAGCTTTGACTGGTGCAGCAAATGTAGCTTTATAAGCTGCTGATATTACCATAGTCGCACATAGGTTACCAGAATAATTTACAAAAAATTATGATCTAACTCAAACCATTCCTTCCAGTTTACAAAAATTGAAACGCGCTGCATAGTGGCGGTGAGAAACAAGGAAAATTAACAATTGGACTAAGCCTTTAATCCCTAAGGGTTTCAACGACCTTGGCTATTGGCAATTTTTTCTTTGCCTGTAAAGCCCAATTTGCCATAATGAAGCGAACTCAGGCTGCTGTTTGTGTAAGGGGGAAGTTGCTGAGGGGCTGTGTGCAATGGTTTGCCGACCCACTAATTAGCCCGCTCCCCATACATCAATGACAGGGGTTTCCACTTCTGACTTACCAACAAAAGATTCAATGAATGCTTTACCTCTAACCCGCCCTTCCAAAAAAGATCAGATTTTGGCTGTCGATGATTCCCCTGACAACTTGTTTCTACTGCAGACGCTTTTAGAAGAAGAGGGGTACGAGACGAGTTTGGCCGAGAATGGTCGGGTTGCCCTAGAGCAAATAGAGATATCTCCGCCGGAATTGGTGCTATTGGATGTGATGATGCCAGAAATGGATGGCTTTGAAGTAACCAAGCGCATCCGCTCCAATCCCAAGTTACCGTTTATACCAATTTTGTTGATCACCGCTTATGATCATCCCAGTGTGGTCAAAGGACTGGATATGGGGGCGGATGATTTTATTCGTAAACCAGTAGAAGTAGATGAATTGCTGGCCAGAGTGCGATCGCTTTTGCGCCTCAAACATAGTGTGGATGAACGGGACGAAATTGCTCGGCAACGAGAAGATTTTGTCTCTCGGCTTACCCATGACTTGCGCACCCCTTTAGTAGCAGCAGATCGCATCCTAAACCTTATGCAGCAGGGAGCTTTGGGAGAAATTTCACCCCCAGTCCTGGAAGCCATAGTCACCATGACTCGCAGTAACCACAATTTGCTGAGTATGGTGAATACCTTACTAGAAGTCTATCGCTATGAAGCCGGTCGGAAGTATTTGTCTTTCTCTGCCATTCCTGTACAACAGGTTATTGAGGAAGTCATCCAAGAACTGTCTGCCCTAGCTCGTGATAAAAAACTGTCTTTGGACTATCAGAGCGCGAATCAGCTTAACTCCATAGTGATGAGCGATCGCTTAGAATTGCACCGATTGTTCACCAATTTGGTAGGAAATGCCATTAAATTCACTGACAATGGTTCTGTGACGGTTCGTCTGAGGAATAGTCCCAACACTAGTGAAGGGCATCAGACGTGGGTGGTGATTGAGGTGGAAGATACTGGTTTTGGTATATCCCCAGAAGACCAAAAACAGTTGTTTGAACGGTTTCGCCAGGGTAGCCACAAACGCTCAGGTAGTGGTTTAGGACTATATCTTTCCAAACGAATTCTCGAAGCTCATCAAGGAACGATCAAAGTTAAGTCTGAGTTGGGTAAGGGGACTTTGTTTACTGTAACATTGCCGAATCATGTCTAAGCATTCAGCTAATGCGCTACAGATGGTGCTATCAGCTATCAGCTATCAGCTATCAGCTATCAGCTATCAGCTATCAGCTATGGGCCTGTGGCCAGGCTACTTGAGATGCTTTTGAATAAAATAAGCATCTCAAGTAGCGTGAGCTTTTAGCTCACGGCTGACGGCTGACCACTGACCACTGACCGCTGACCGCTGACCGCTGACCGCTGACCGCTGACCGCTGAATGCTTACAATCATGTTGACAGTTAACTAGACTTGCCAGAAGTCTATTCTGATTTTGAGCTATTTTTGAGTAAAGTCGGCACGGATCAGGCAAAAGGTTTATGTCTAACGAGATGGGATTGGGCGATCGCTATTTTGAATTAATCGATGACATTGTCAAAACTACCCTGAAGGGGAAGATCCGTTCTAAATCCCAGGTCTATCAGATGTTGGTCAAGGGCGTTCAGGTTGGCACTGGGGAAATTTTTGAACGTTGCCTTGATCAGCGCTTCGATATGACTCAGGCAGAAATAGATAATCCTAAAAGTGAATTGAAGCAAGCCAAGGCAATTCGGAAACTCAGGGCGCTTAATACCATTCGTGGTGAATGGGAACAGTGGCAGGAAGAAAACCGAGTTTCTGAAACTATCACTAGCGCTATTAAATCCATTACTACTGCTGAACCGGCTGACCGCTTTACGGCTTTATTGCGAGTGATTGACCCCAATCAACAACCACCGCTAACTTTACAACAACTGGCGAGCCTGGCTAAACCCCTAAAGCAACAGGCACAAGAAGCCTCTGAATCTGATACTGCTACAGACCTTGGACAACTGGCGGCTGGGATTACGGCGGGTTTGGCATCTTGGCAACGCTTGGAAGATTATCTAGTGAGTTGGATTTATGACCAAAGTCGAGGCTCACTGGGATTTGAGGGTACTCCGGAACAGCGTGGCCCTTGGGGGCTGTGGGGGAAAAAGGTCGATAGCCCGTTACCCCAGTCTTTATTTCAAACTCTAGCGCTAAATCAATCCTTCCATGAATGGGCAGATACTCAGCCCAGTTTGGAACTAGAGGCTTGGGTGGAATTGGCTGTGATTCTCCAGTGCTTGCAGCGAGGACTGGTGAATTGGTTCGATAAAATGGTATATGACTCCAAGATGGGAGCAAAGTTATCGATTTCTACCTTTATCATATTTGCTGTCATTTGGTCTAGGTTAGCTAATGTTTTGAACCAGACAGCAAGTAGTAGCAACGGCAATGCGATGCTCGGTACGAGCCGCTACGCGATCGCAAATGGCTGTTTTCAGGTTTGTCTGCAAATTCTGCGCACCTTTGCCCAACGGGACTACTTCCCCCTCTACGGTGGTGTGTTTGCTAACTTTAGCGGCAACTATCTCCAAGATGCCCTGAATTACCTAGATGAACCCCTGCGGCAAGTAGACCGAACCGAGGAGAAAGCCCGGATTCTAACCTTGTTGGGTTATTCCCTTTGGTCTCAAGGAGCCTATGATCGAGCCAATAACTTCCATCAGCAAGCCTTAGATATTGCCCGTGAGGCTGGGGATAGATTGTGTGAAATTGCTAATTTCAATCACCTCAGTCGGATTTGTGTCGAGCAAGAGAATTATGCTGATGCCATTAACTATAGTCAACGAGCATTAATACTGGCTCGTCAAGCTGGAGACCGGTTAGGGGAAGCTAATGCTTTAGTGAATTTCGGCTACAGTGAAGTGTTTCAAGCTCAGGATAGCCAACAAGCAGAACTAGAGGTGTATGAAAGTGCCATTAACTATCTAGAACAAGGTCGATTATTGTTAGAACGATTAGGGGATTCTCCAGCAGGGAGTTATGGGGTCGGGCAAAGTAAAGCCTTGTGTTTCAGTAGTTTGGGAATTGCCCATGTGGTGGTCGAGCAGTATCAAAAAGCGATCGCATTTTTAGAACAAGGCTGGCAAGCCGCCCAATTTTCTGGGGATTTGTACTTACAAGGCGTGAATTTGGCCTACTTAGCCCAAGCTTGCTACAGCCAGCAAGATTGGCAAAAAGTGATTTACACCGCTAGTTTAGGAGCCTATCTATTAGAGCAAATTGGGTCTGAAGATTGGCGCAAACCAGCTGGGTTGTTAAGTATTTTGCAAGGACAAATGGGACAAGAAGGCTTCCAAACCCTTTTGGCACAGCAACGGTCAAAAATTATTGCTGTCATTGGCGTAGATGGCTATGACTATATTCCGGAATTGCTAGCCAAATACTTAGATTCTCTTTAAGCCTGTAGGGTGGGCAAAAACCGTTTCGTTCTTTTGAGTCTTCTAGATAATCTTACTTTGCCCACCCTACTAGTTGTAGTTGTAGGGTGGGCAAAAACCGTTTCGTTCTTTTGAGTCTTCTAGATAATCTTACTTTGCCCACCCTACTAGTTGTAGTTGTAGGGTGGGCAAAAACCGTTTCGTTCTTTTGAGTCTTCTAGATAATCTTACTTTGCCCACCCTACTAGTTG
>NZ_JAAHHE010000106.1:0-3726 GCF_010692525.1 Moorena sp. SIO3B2 | reverse complement strand
CGTTCTTTTGAGTCTTCTAGATAATCTTACTTTGCCCACCCTACTAGTTGTAGTTGTAGGGTGGGCAAAAACCGTTTCGTTCTTTTGAGTCTTCTAGATAATCTTACTTTGCCCACCCTACTAGTTGTAGTTGTAGGGTGGGCAAAAACCGTTGCGTTCTTTTGAGTCTTCTAGATAATCTTACTTTGCCCACCCTACTAGTTGTAGTTGTAGGGTGGGCAAAAACCGTTTCGTTCTTTTGAGTCTTCTAGATAATCTTACTTTGCCCACCCTACTAGTTGTAGTTGTAGGGTGGGCAAAAACCGTTGCGTTCAAATTACTCTTATAGATAATCTTACTTTGCCCACCCTACTTTAATCAGAGAACTTTGCCCACCCTACTTGAATTTGTATTTTTATAACTAGATTCCGGAATGGCTAGCCAAATACTTGGATTTTTAAGTAGGTGCACAAAATTAATGTCACATCATGAAACCGACCCTAACTAAGATCCTTCCTAGGTTTGGGAAACAGACAAGCCTAGCCTTGACAGCCCTAGCCTTAACTGCTGGCATCGTCTCTAATGTCCAGGCTCAGTCATTGCCCTCTGACTTCAAATTGCCCCAACAGTCACGTGGCTTCTTTGTTGATAGTACCAATAGCAGTCAACGGTTCTTTGAGGAAGGAATGTCTATGGGTGAAACAGAAATTAAAAATCTGCTCAACAACAAGCTTTCCTCAGCAGATTCTATCCTTGAAATTAGTGATGAAGTTGTCAATCGAGAAGACATCTTGGAACTAGAAAATCATCAACAATTGCTCGATGATGGTGATAGCTGATAGCTGTTGGCGTGAGTGCGTAGGGTGCTTCGCGGTGAAATGTAACGCACCATCTATAGCTAGAAAGCGATCGCACTATTTGATTTTTCCTTGGCTATATCGATAGCAATTCGTTAAAATTTCATAGATTCATAAAACAGAGGTTGTTTCAGAGATGAACCTTGCTGAATATCTGACCAATCCCAACGTCCTTCAAAGACTACTCCAGTTACTACTAGGACTACTTATCTGTATTCTCGGACTTTTGAACAATCGCTTTGAGCAGCCAAAAACTCTCTTTCGCAAAATTATAGTAATTGCTGTATGCGTAATAGTTTATGTATTCTTAGCTCATCAAGCAGAAAATTTAGTTTCTCAAAAATCAGCAGAACAGGATAACGACTGGTTCCAACAAGTCTACTGGATTTTAGGTATTGGTTACCTCTTCGTCTTACCTACAATTTGGTATTTGCTGACAACTAGGCCAGGAAAGCAAACTCAAATCTCTAGACAGATTCCACAGGCAAAGTTACAGCGATGGCGCAGGGATTTGCTCGGAGCAATGGCAGCTGAAGTTAACATGCGCCTTGATGACTCCCTGCACAATCACCACTTGATTCAGTTGGTAATGGCAGACAAGAGAGAGCAAGTGGGTCGTCGAGAAAAAATTACTGTGAATCTTAGCAAATCTCCTCCATGGTGGAAACAGTTGCTCAAGTTTCGTCGAGTAACTACAGAGTCTGAACCAGGTCAAAGGCTTATTGAGGTATTTAACCAAGATGATATTGCCGGGAAACTGTTGATTCTTGGTGCGCCTGGTTCTGGAAAAACCACCATGCTGTTGGATTTGGCCAAGGATTTAATTACACGTGCCCAGCAGCAGGAAAACCAACCAATTCCAATTATTGCTGAACTTTCTGATTGGAAAGATAATAAGCAGCCAATTGCTGAATGGTTGGTGGCTAATTTAAATTTTCGTTATAATCTCCGCAAAGAGATTACTCAGGAGTGGATTACCACCGGTAAGTTGTTACCTCTTCTGGATGGTTTGGATGAGTTGGGTTTAGAGCGGCAAAGGTTATGTATTCAGCAATTAAATCAGTTTCTCAAAGATGTTCCTCAAATTGTGGTCTGCTGTCGTGAAGAAGAATACAAAGCCGGTGAGCAAATTCTGGAGATGCGGGGAGCAGTCTGTTTGCAACCTTTGAGCGATCAGCAGATTGAAGCTTATTTAAAGGGGTTAAACTGTCAGCAACTCTGGCCAGGAATTCAGCAAGATTCAGAGGGATTGCTAGAGTTAGCCAGAATGCCCTTGCTATTGCACTTGATTCCCGTTGCTTATCCCGATGGGTTGAAGCCAGTAGAGAGAGAGCTTAAGGATCCTAAAGCAAAGGAAGACTATCAGAACCAATGCCGTCAAAAGTTATTTCAGGATTACATTGACCGTAAACTAAAGGAATCCCATAACCGTCGAGGTTATTCAGAAGAGGAAACAAGGCGCTGGTTAGGCTGGCTTGCTAAAGGATTGAAGGAGGAAAAACAAACGGAGTTTTGGATTGAAAAAATGCAGCCTGATATGTTGAATAAATCCCGAAAAAAGGGTTTGTATCAGCTGAGTCTTGGGCTGGTTTATGGGCTGATTTTTTCAATGATTTTTGATCTGAGTCTTGGGCTATTTTATGGGGTAATTTATGGGCGATTTTTTAATAAAGTAGATCTTTCTAAAACTATTACACTTTCATGGAAAGACAGAAAAAAAATAATTGAAGAGCTGATTTATGGGCTGATTTATGGGCTGAGTGTTGGGCTAATTTATGGGCTGAGTGTTGGGTTGAGTGTTGGGCTGATTAGAGGGCTAATTATAGGGCTGCTTTATGGGCTGATTAGAGGTCTGAGTGGAGAAGAAGTAAAAACCAGAAATAAACCCAATCAGAGGATTAAAGAATCCGCTAAAAATACCGTTATTCTTAGTATAATTAGTTTCCCTGGAACTTTCTTGTTGTTTGTATTACCTGATCTAGTATCAGGAGAGAATGTTAAACTACTCAGCATGTTAATTGGTGCTTCTGGGATGGCAATGTTAATTGGCTTTTCATATGCTGGCAGACCTGTCATTCAGCATTTCGTCCTCCGCCTCATTCTCTGGCGCAGTGGTTCAATCCCCTGGGATTACGCCCATTTCCTGAGCTATGCCACAGAACGCCGCTTGATCAAGCAAGTCGGTGGACGCTATCGATTCATCCACGATTTGCTGCGAGAGCACTTTGCCACAACCTAGTGTTGAGAGTGTGGAACCATGTCACCTTTGTAATTATAGCAGTCGCCAGCGATGCAGCGCGGTCTTGGGGGTTTCCCCCATGAGCGACTGCATCAAGACAGAGCAGTTAGGACATGACAAAAGTCCAAACCTAAGTAAGCGCAAGAGTTTGACTTCTGACTTCTGCTATAAGTACATCGATCGCCCCGATCTCACCACACTTACCACACTTCCCACACTCCCTATTCTTATTGATCCATCGGCAGACTTTTATGGAATCCCCCCAAGTGCGATCGCACTTTTAGGATGCTTCGCGGTGAAATGTAACGGACCATCTATATCTAGAAAGCGATCGCACTCCCCCCACTTACTACACTTGGCTCACTGCACTGTTTTATCAAACTGCCTAGACTATTTAATTTTTTATATCAAGTCAGGATAATTATCCTTAATAAAAATCTCCCCATCTCCCCATCTCCCCACCCTCTGCTTAATTATGGATATTCAAGCAGACTTGATATAGCGTTTCTAGGATTTATGAGGTACGCTTCTCAACCTCAAAGTCCCCCTTGATAAGGGGGATTTAGGGGGATCTCTTTGGACTTCATGGCATATATAATTGCTATATTATTGGCTCTCTCGATGCTAATTGGTTAAAATCTCAGAGAGTGA
>NZ_JAAHHE010000105.1:0-21229 GCF_010692525.1 Moorena sp. SIO3B2 | reverse complement strand
TGCCATTGACCTTACACAGGAGGGCATTCCAGGAAAGCCTACCCCCTGGAAGAATTGCCACATTGCCTTCATCTGTTCGCCTTCCTGGAGACTCCCGCTATAATCGCGAGATTTAGCGGTGAGAGGAAAGGTCAGAAGTTCCCTTAGAATAGTGGTTTGTTCGCGAACAAACCACTATTCTAAGGTTTCGTCTCCGGAAGGACAGAGTTTGAATTTTGTCTTGAAAGTTCACATTTAATATCTTACAATGTGAATATGACTGAAAAAGCTTACCGTTACCGTTTTTACCCAACCTCTGAACAGGAGAACCTGTTGAGAAGAACTTTAGGCTGTGTAAGGCTGGTTTACAACAAAGCCTTAGACGCTAGAACCAAAGGATGGTACGAAAACCAAAAACGGATTAGTTACAAAGAAACTTCCTCAATGTTGACAGGATGGAAAAAACAGGATGACTTATTTTTCTTAAATGAAGTTAGCTGTGTACCACTTCAACAGGGATTGAGACATCTTCAAACCGCTTTTACTAATTTCTTTGCAGGTCGAACAAAATATCCGAACTTCAAGAAAAAACGTAACGGTGGTAGTGCAGAATTGACAAAATCGGCATTTAAATGGAAAGACAATCAAATTTATCTGGCTAAATGCAAAGAACCTTTACCTATTCGTTGGAGTCGTCAATTACCTAAAAACTGCAATCCAAGTACCGTTACGGTCAGCTTAGATCCATGCGAACGGTGGCATATCTCAATTAGATTCAATGACTATAGAGACTTGAGCTTGCCTCCAAAGGATAAACAAATTGGTTTTGACTTGGGGATTACCAGTTTAATCACGACCAGTAACGGCGACAAAATTCCTAATCCCAAGCATTTTAAAAAACTAAAGAAAAAATTAGCTAAATACCAAAAAGCTTTGTCACGAAAACAAAAAGGTTCTAACAATCGTTACAAGGCAAGATTAAAGGTAGCTAAGATACACGCAAAAATCAAGGATGCTAGAAGAGATTTTACTCACAAGCTAACCACTCAACTGGTCAAAGAAAACCAATTGATTGTGTTCGAGGATTTAGCGGTGAAAAATATGGTGAAAAATTACAAACTAGCTCAGGTAATCAGTGATGCTAACTGGGGTGAAATAATCCGTCAGGTCAAATATAAATCAGAATGGTACAACCGTAAAGCTATTTCCATTGACAGATGGTTTCCCAGTACTAAGTTGTGTTCTGTATGCCTTAATCGTGTGGAATCTTTGCCTCTGAGTATCCGGGAATGGGATTGCCCATCTTGTAACGCTCACCATGATCGCGATATTAATGCATCAATTAATATCTTGGCGGCAGGGCTTGCCGTGTCAGTCTGTGGAGCGACTGTAAGACCTGAAGAGAGTAAGTCTCGGAAGGCTAGTGCTAAGAAGCAGAAACCTAAGTCGTGAGTCTTAGGAATCCCTCGTTATAATCTTTGATTTAACGAGGGAGGATGTCAACACCAAATCCAATCACATCGTAAGAACGTTCTTGATTACTGGCCATCTTTCCCTCACCCCAATTCCTGAACAACCTGATTAACTGATAATTCTAGTGTTCTATAGCTGTCGGACATTGACAGTACCCTTCGGGGTACTATTGATTTTCACTATTTATTTTTAATTTTGGCTCTTGGTGCTGGAAATAGAGAAGGGTGATTTTTCGGAATTTGGCTACATTCTGGATCAGGGCTACTAGGGGGAGAGTGGGAGGGTGCATCTCATATTTGTAAAAAAGAAGGGGAAGTGTGGGAAGTGTGGGGAGTGTAGGAATTTTCGCGGGAATTTTTGCCTAATTGCAAAAGCAAGGGATGCGCCGACCTGAGGGGGTTTCCCCCACTCGCGCTTTGCCTCAAGACAGTGAGATGCACCCCGGGAATCTTAGCCTGCTCAGTACTTATTTGCTACAACGAGATAGCTACCATACATTGACATCAACGGAAAATGCCAACCTAAATACTGGGATACCCTACCTGATCCATATAATTTAACTCCTGAGAATCCATGCATTTGCAATCTCAATCGCAGAACTTCTGGAAAATGCTGAGTTAAATGGCTGACACCGTATACTGACATTCCAATGATTTTATTTTTTATGTAATTAGGATTGGGAGTGGTAAGCAACAGCCTTCCGCCAATCTTCAACACTCTTTGGAATTCACATAATGTTTGATCTACATCGGCAGGATACAGGTGTTCAAGAAACTCACCAGCAGTAATTACATCAAAAAATCGATCTTCCATAGGTATGTCTGTTGAAAGACCATAGACTTTTTGTGAATAGCACTCAGGCAAAACATCTAATCTTTCTTGTACACAATCAAGACCAAATAATGTCAGGTTCGGGTTCAACTCCTTAAAACGTAATCCACCTCTACCCGTATTGCAACCTACATCAAGAATCTTTACAGCTCCTTTCTGAAAAAAACTGAAGAATTGTTCGTACCTTTTCAAAGTAAAAGGGTCGTGTTCTGAACGATTTTGTTGAACATTCTGAACTTCGTACTTCTTATGCAGATTGACCATGTTTGCTTCTCCAATTCAACATAGACATGACTAAACTCCAAAGCGTTACTGAATTACGGGATGAATCAGGGATAGACAGGTATTTGCCTCGGTGGCACCGGCACCTCCGGCTAACTTCAGGTAATGCACTAACAGTCCTATCGAATGCTTCAGCATTTCTACTGACTTCGAGTAACACAAAGTCTTGGGATGTAGCCGAGCCAGATCGTGCCTCAATCGAGTGAAATCACCCGAACCTCGGGTCATATACAACTTGTTGACGATATCTGGTCTCCATCCGGGATGTAGTTGGGATACACCTTGAAACCATCTGTAACATACAACAAACACTGCCACAAACGCTTCGTACGCCCACACCAGTTCAAAGGTCATTGTACTACGGTCTCCGATTCCCTAAGCTAGAATACCAGGTTCCAACTGGTTGACGGCTGTCGGGACCAGAACCTGGTTTTTTTAGACCCTACTATGGGCTTGCAACTCCGAAAAGTTCCCCCAGTTCTGGAGTATAGTTTGGGTCATATAGCGCTACGCGCAAGTCAGAAGTTAGAAGTCAGAAGTCAAAAGTAAGCTATGAATAAGTTTCGGAGTTTAGGAGCGATGCAGAGGTGCGACCCGTGGCGAATTTAATTCGCCAACGGAAAGCGCACCTAAGCGGTCTTGGGGGTTTCCCCCACTCGCTATTGCATCAAGACAATGTCAAACATCTGAATGCGTAGTGCTATAAGCATCCGGAAGCAGCCCACCCACCTGCACGGGCCGAGGTGATGATGGTTGTATGATGAAACCCATTGACCATTTTTGAATTTGGGTAAGCATTCAGCCGTTCGCGTAGCTTGCGCCTATGTGCAATGCGCAATGCGCAAACGGGAGAATTTAATAGTTCGATATTAATCAGAATTGAAAGTCTGGGGAAAAGCCCTTGGCCTAGCGGATTGGCTGATAGCTGAATGCTTACACTTCAACTTAACAACCTTGGCCAAAGGCCACGCGCTTCGCAGCAAAGCGGGACGAAGTCCATCGCGTTCAACTTAACAACCTTGGCCAAAGGCCACGTGATCGCGTTCAACTTTCAACCGTTCAACCTTCAACCGTTCAACCGTTCAACCGTTCAACCTTCAACCGTTCAACCTTCAACCGTTCAACCTTCAACCGTTCAACCTTCAACCGTTCAACCTTCAACCGTTCAACCTTCAACCGTTCAACTTTCAACCGTTCAACCTTCAACCGTTCAACCGTTCAACCTTCAACCGTTCAACCTTCAACCGTTCAACCTTCAACCGTTCAACCTTCAACCGTTCAACCGTTCAACCTTCAACCTTCAACCGTTCAACCTTCAACCTTCAACCTTCAACCTTGGCCTAAAGGCCACGCTACGCGAACAATCTTCAACCCTTGAAATTAGCCCCCAATTCCCAGCCTTCCTGCCAAAGCGGGATTAATGGGAATCAGAGTTGCGACCATTAAAAACAACGCCAATAACCCCCACAATGCTCGAGTATCATCGAGTTCGGTAATTTCATTGAGGCTAGGACGCTCCAAACCCCGCTGCAAGAACAAAATCAAGATTCCCCAGTACAAAATTATGGGATTGGCTGGATTGATTAAGGCCAAAATCCCCAAAATCACTAAGGTGGCAATGGTAGTAAGTCGAGCAGTTTTGCGTCCGTAGATAGCTTGGACAATTCGCCCACCATCTAGTTGTCCTGCGGGCATTAGGTTCAAGGCTGTTATGGTTAAACCTAGCCAACCGACAATGGTGAGAGGGTGAACATCCACTAAAGACTCTTGGATAGCACTACCAAGCACTAACTTTGCCAGCCCTCCGACTAAAATTGACCCTTGGAAGAATTCCACTGGCACCTGAAAAGCACTGCCTTGATGAGAAAGGACTAATCCTGAAATCAGCATCACTAGAGACACTACACCACCTACGGCTGGTCCGGCTATGGAAATATCAAATAATACTTTTCGATTGGGTAATAGGGATTCGAAGCGAACCATAGCACCAAATGAGCCGATTTGCAAGCTGGGAAGGAAAAAGGGTAGGCTGAGGCGAACGTCGTGAGCTTTGGCTTGCCACCAGTGACCGAGTTCATGGGTAATGAGAACTATCCAAATTCCGATGGTAATCGGTAAGGCTTCCCGAAACCGTTCAGGTTCACTGAATAAATCAAAGTCAAGCAGTAACCCAGATACTTCTAAAGTGGTGAAAAATGTCGCAATTACCAGGACAAGGGCTAATATTTTTTGCGGAACTGTAGTGGTTCGTGGGTCATTGGTACTGGGCAAGATAATGACAACTGGTTTCCCTTCTGGATTATCGACTAAAAATAGCCGATAGCGATCGCTTAATTTTTCCTCTAGATTAGCTGACAAACGAGAATGTACCAATTCGGCATCGTTTCCCCGCAGATTGCCTGTAAAAATTGCCCCTTCCTGATATTTTATAGTTTCCGTAGCAAAGAACGTATCAATCCCAAAAATCCCTTTAATAACTTGTAGGTCTTCATCAGGAATTGTAGCTACTCCGATCCTGGTGGTATTCGGACCCTCGGATACGGCAGTTAAATTTTTGTAAGCTGCAGTATCTTGCTCCTCAGACTTTTGGGCATCCTTGCTTTGTTGTTGCTCCTCGAACAGTTTGGTGGCACGCTCCCGCCAAACTTCATCTTGACCTGCTGCACGTAAGAGCCTGCCCAAGTAGATGTATAGGCCGGTGGAAGCGACTAGCAGAAATAGGATCCCAACGATATTCAGGTAAATTCCCATGCTGACTAAGCCAAAGAATAATAGCCAGGGCAGTGTCAAGACTACTGACTGCAACCAGGCTAAAATTCCTAGCTTGCCGTAAGAACGAGCGCGGTTATAGCCCCAACCTAGAACACCGAGGGCTACGAGTATGATCACCAAAGTGACAGTAGTCTCTGATCCGTTAAACATTATCAATTCAATTTTGATGGAGTACTAGTTTGTTTCCAACTTTGGAGAGCGGCCCTGAGATCACTTTGGTTTTGCTCTAGGAAGCTGGCTCCCTCTAGCTGGTCTAATCCTGTCCAGTACATTAGTAGCGCTAGTTTTACCTGCCTGCCACTGCGCTCTAGTAAGTGAGCGCAGTCTTCTCGGCTGAGGTTGGTCAGGTCTTTGAGGATGCGCAGGGCTCGGTCATGAAGTTTCTTGTTGGTCACTGCCACATCTACCATGCGATTGCCGTAGACTTTGCCAAGCTTTACCATCGCTCCTGTAGAAAGGATGTTCAAGGCCATTTTAGTGACAGTACCGGCTTTGAGGCGAGTAGAGCCAGCTAGGACTTCCGGACCAACTAGCAGCCGAATATCAATATCAGCATCAATACTGACCTGTTCAGGGGGGACACAAGCGATCGCAATCGTGGTTGCGCCCCGCCCTCGTGCCTCTTGGAGTGCGCCGTGGACAAAGGGTGTGGTCCCACCTGCGGTAATGCCTACCACCACATCTAGGTCATGTACCCGGCGATGGGCGATCGCTTTTGCACCATCTTCCTGTCGGTCTTCCAAATCTTCAGAACTCCGCACCAACGCCCCTGCTCCTCCAGCAATGATCCCTTGGACTAGGTCTGGGGGTGTACAAAAGGTGGGGGGACATTCGGCAGCATCGAGGACTCCCAAGCGTCCACTGGTACCAGCTCCCACGTAGAAGAGGCATCCTCCTTGACGCAATGCCTTTGCAGTGCAGTCAATGGCTTGAGCTAGCTCGCTACGAGCTGCTGCGATCGCATCTAGGGTTTTGGTATCCTCTTGATTAAATAGATCGACTAACTCTAGGGATGTCAGCTGGTCAAGGTTCTGACTATTGGGATTAATCTGTTCGGTCAGTAGATGTCCCCGTTGTTCTAAATTTTGCATTATATTATTTAGTCATTGGTTGAAGGTTGAAGGTTGAAGGTTATTTGGTTGAAGGTTATTTGGTTTAAGGGTTTAAGGTTGTTCGCTTAGCGTGGCCTTTTGGGCAAGGTTGTTCGCCTTTGGCGTTCCCTTAGGGTAGTTTGTTTGCCTAGGGTGGCCTTTTGGCCAAGGTTATTTGCCTTTGGCGTTCGGTGAAGGATAGGTTGTTTAGTTGTTTGGTTGTTCGCCTTTGGCGTTCGGTGAAGGATAGGTTGTTTGGTTGTTTGGTTGACGGCTGAAGGTGGACGGTTCAAATGTATTCCTCAAATTTTTATCAGCTTACAATAAATTTTCCAACTGACGGCGAATGCGGTCTAGATCTGATATTTCTGATTCTTCGGTTTTCTTGAGGTCAGGTTCTTCGGTTTTCTTGAGGTCAGGTTGCCAATCCGTCTTTTCTAGATTTGTTTCCGGTGGCATGGCCAACATTCCTTCACTAACCAACTCCGACTCATAACCAGCCGATTGGCAAAACTCCTCAATCTCTTCTAGATCGATAGCTTCCACGGTGGGTGTTGGGAAATCCTGAGCTTCGAGCAATAAAGCAAAGCGGGTAGCATCGTCTTCTTTTTCAAACATCAATACCGTTTGCTTATCGCCAATTTGGATAGTGTGAATTCCCTCGTTTTCTGTCCGGGCATTAAATAAAAGGACGTATACTTGCTTAGGTGCCATCATAAATCTTATATAACCTTAAGTAATCGTTATTTTTTAATTGTTTTTATAGGATATCTGATACCATTTTGCTTTAATGCCAGGGAGAGATAGCAGGAGGGCCAAGACAGGCAAGAGGGGCAATAAAAAATGGTCTATTTGTAGCATTCTTTGAGCTACTTGATTAATAATTCCACTACAATGCCACTGCTAAACCATCTTAGCAGCAACTGAGCTATCACCACGCTCCCCATTTAGCACGCTCCCCACTTAGGACTGACCCACTCTCCGACTCAGTCTCAGGACTCAACAGGCTCCGCACTCAACACCACCATATCGTGCCATCAAGGTATTGGTTGAATCTTCTTGATTGCGCAGCCAAGCCCACATTTGGTCTCCGAGGCAAAAATGCCACCACTCTCTAGGATGACACCGGAACCCAGCCGAGTACATTAAATTTTTTAACAGCTGTCGATTGTAGTGATAAGGCAAGTCTTGCTGATTGGCGTAATAATCGGGATGGGAGCGTGGTGAGACTTCATCAATCTCAGAGCCCATATCAATGGTTTCACCGGTGGCATCCACCAGGGTAATATCTAAGGCAGCACCTGTACTGTGAGGGGGTGGAGTCATGGGGTTAGAGCTGGGTACTGCCCAAAATTGATAGACTTGTTCCCAAATCGCTTGCTGTTGTTGTTCCGATAGGATGCTTGGGTTGAGTTGTTGTGCCTGAGCTACTTGGGCAAAAGTATGGTCAACCATGAATTGTTGGACTTCCACCGGTCGATAGCCATCAAAAATCTGGATGCGCCAACCTGGATGCTGCTGTTGGAGTTGGCTTTGAGCCACAAAGAGTGCTTCTATCACACTCTCGCGCAGATAATAAGGGGAAGCCTTACCATAAGGTGCCCCCAGTTTTTGGTAGGGGTGAGGGTTACGAGCGGCAAATTGTGCTAAGGGAATGGGGATGAGGGGTTCTCCACACTCTACAATTGGGATTTGCTGATAAGGTTTCATAGTTGCAGTTCTCAATTGCTTGAGGTAATTACTAGCAGTTGGTTGCGAGGGAGTCGGGAGTAGGGAGTAGGGAGTAGGGAGTAGGGAGTAGGGAGTAGGGAGTAGGGAGTAGGGAAGTCGGAAGTGGTAAAAATTCTGTTTACCTCATTACTCTCATTACTATGAGAACCGCTATAGTTTTTCTTTTGGGCATTTTTGGAGTTATCAAAAAGCGTTGATCAGCGCGAAGCATATCTTTTGGCAAAATTAGAAAATATTTAAAGTCTTTTAACGGTCACATTTTTAACACCTAAAAAACTCAACCTAAAACCAACTTTTGCCTTTTGCCTTTTGCCTCTTGCCTTTTGCCTCTTGCATGATTTAACTACTTTTTTACCATACTCAAACCACAAGAGCCACTAATTATTCCCTGTTCCCTGTTCCCTGTTCCCTGTTCCCTGTTTCCTGTTCCCTGTTCCGAAGTTCAACACTTCTAGATTTATCCCTATTACCATTAGGATAAACGTCAGGCACGGGATCATAACCCCCTGGATAGAGAGGATGACACCGTAGAATACGCCGAATTCCTAGCCAACCACCCCGACAGACACCAAACCGCTCAATCGCTTGGATAGCATACTGGGAACAGGTTGGGCGAAAGCGACAGACTGGAGGAAATAGGGGCGAAATAAAAGCTCGATAGCCTCGAATTAGCCAAATCAGTAAAAGTTTCATGTAATGGTCACCCCATCTAATACAGTAATAAATAGGTCTTAAAGTATGCTGCCATCAGATCCTTGTTTAATTCTGTAACCTGGATAGAATCAATCCCAACCCTATGGCTGCAAATTGCACTGATTGCTGTCGGTCTCGGTGCGATTGTGCTGCTGGCGGAAACACTACATCAGCGCACCGCCAGGGATTCAGAAATTACCCGTAAAATTGTTCACATTGGCACCGGTAACGTTATTTTAGTGGCTTGGTGGCTACAAATACCTGCCTGGGTAGGTATCTTGGCATCAGTTATCGCTGGTGCGATCGCTCTTTTGTCCTATTACATTCCTATTTTGCCTGGTATTAACAGCGTTGGGCGCAAAAGCCTAGGCACTTTCTTCTATGCTGTCAGTATTGGTGTCGTGATTGCCTGGTTTTGGCCCTTACAACAATTCCAGTATGCCGCTATTGGTATTTTAGTGATGGCATGGGGGGATGGATTGGCAGGACTGATTGGTCAGAAATTTGGCCAACATCCCTATCAGGCTTGGGGGATGCAAAAAAGCTGGGAAGGGTCTGGAACCATGGCTGTCACTAGCTATGTCGTCAGTAGCCTGATCCTTTTCGCTGTTCAAGGTAATGTCTGGGAAACCTGGTTGATGTCAATTGCGATCGCATTTTTTGCCACACTATTAGAAGCCTTCTCCAAGTTCGGGATTGATAATCTCACAGTTCCTATCGGTAGTGCAGCACTAGGGTTCTTTTTAAGTCAAATCCTCAGCTTGGGTTGAAGGGTTCTTGAAATAGCTCAAGTTATGAGCTTGTGCTTGAAAGTAGATATTAAACTAAGAATCAATCAAACGTTGATAGTAAGGGAGAGTTGAGTCAATGTTACAGTTTTACAATAATCCTATGTCCAACAATGCCCGACGGGTATGGATTGCTTTATTAGAAAAACAGATTGACTTTGAGCCTGTTGAAATAAAATTAGATGGAGATCAATTTACGCCAGAATTTATTGAAATCAATCCCTTTCATCACATCCCAGTCCTAATCGATGATGGATTTAAAGTGATAGAATCCTTAGCCATCTTAGATTATTTAGAAGCTAAATATCCAACTCCTGCTCTGATGCCTACTGACCCCCAAGCTATTGCTACAGTGAGGATGATACAACTGGTCAATGTCAATGAGCTTGCTCCTGCTATCGTAACCTTTATGCGCCATAACTTGGAGATTGAAGTAGAAGCAAAAAAATTAGAACAAGCTCAAAAACAAGTTGCCACAGTGATGAAATTTTATAGCGAAAAATTGGGCGATAAAAACTACTTTGTAGAAGGGCAATTTACGTTAGCCGATATTGTCGCCGGTTTGTCAGTATATTTTCTCAGCAAGATCGGCGTTTCTTTAGCAGACTATCCCTCAGTGCAAAATTGGCAAACAGCTTTACAGGAACGGGAAAGTTGGCAGCAAGTTCAACCAACACCAGAAGAGTTTGAAATGTTTAAAGCAAAAGTGAAAGCAATTTTGTCGTAAGCATTCAGCGGTCAGTGGTCAGCCGTCAGCCGTTAGCCGTCAGCCATCAGTGGTCAGCGGTCAGTGGTCAGCTTATTTTATTCAAAGGTGCGCTTTCCGCATCTAATTATTAAATTCGCCACGGGTCGCACCTAAAAGCACCGATTGCGCTACTTGAGGTGCTGCGCGAACAGTAGCCTGGCCATTTCCGTAGCGTGGCCAATGGCTGATAGCTGATCGCTGATCGCTGATCGCTGATAGCTGATCGCTGATAGCTGATAGCTGAATGCTTACATTTTGTCAAGGTAAACCACTAGAAAATTGGCAACCGCTGAGTTAATGGGAGTAGGGAGTAGGGAGTTATGAGGTAAGCATTCAGCCGTCAGCTATCAGCTATCAGCTAATGCGCTACGGCCAAGCTACTGCATCACAGTGTTCGCTTCCAGCTTAAATCATCCCACCAATAGGCAACCCCACAACACCCTTAAGGGCGCACGGCGTGCGCCCCTAAGGGTGTTTTGTATTCCAGCAAGAACCGCTATAACCCAGGGTTCATATTATAGCTAAAATCGAATTTACCAAGATGCCTCTTTCTGCTCAAAGGGGTCACCGCTAAAGGGTTGAACACCAATAGCAGGATAAATGTCATCATTAGGACCAAAAATCCTAGCTACTGCTTCAGAAAGATATTGAATACTGCTTTCCAATAGTTTGTAAAAAGCCATAAAATTGCTCTCCTGAATTAGTTGAGTTAGAGTTGAAAACAGCAGTGGCTATAATTAGCGCGAACCTTTCCCTTTTCTGGTGGTTCGTGAGTACTGCCATGCTGTCATCAAATTGCTGTTCTCAAATTATTGAGTCTTAACTGTGAGTACAGACTGAAAGACGTTTCTGTCTGGTGTACTTTATCTTATCGAGGATTATCGATTCAGTGCCAGGATTAGTAATATTTGTTTGGTAATATTTGCAATACTTTTCTCAAGCTTGACTAATCACTAAGATTTGTTTGGTAATTTTGAGAGGATTGTTAAAAAATCTGTACCTATTTAAAGTTCCTTTACCTTATGTTAAACATTACTCCTTAAACAGTACTATTATGAACCCTAAAGACCAGGAATTAATACCTACAGCTGAGGACTATAGCTTATTAACTGACCTGTATCAGCTGACCATGACAGCCTGTTATAGCGGTGAAGGCTTAGCCCAAAAACCAGCTTCCTTTGAACTATTTGCGCGACGTTTACCTAATGGCTTTGGTTACTTGATTGCTATGGGACTCGCTCAGGTACTGGACTACCTGGAACAGTTTCGCTTTAGTCCCCAGGCACTGGACGCATTAAAAGAGACAGGCATTTTTCAGGGAGCACCGGAACAGTTTTGGTCACTCTTAGCAGAAGCAAGCTTCACCGGTGATGTCTGGGCAGTGCCCGAGGGAACAGCAATATTTGCTAATGAACCGTTTTTGCGGGTGGATGCTCCTCTGTGGCAAGCACAGATAGTAGAAACTTACCTACTCAATACAATTAACTATCAGACCTTGATTGCCACTAAGGCAGCACGGCTAAGAGATGTGGCGGGGGCCGAGGCTACCTTACTAGAGTTTGGCACTCGACGGGCCTTTAGTCCTCAGGCATCCCTGTGGGCAGCACGAGCAGCTATAGCAGCTGGATTGGATGGCACATCTAATGTATTAGCAGCCCTGAAATTAGGATGTCAGCCTCAAGGAACCATGGCTCATGCTTTGGTGATGGCGATCACAGCAGTATCTGGAAGTGAGCAGGATGCCTTTACGGCCTTTTATCGCTATTTTCCCAATGCTCCCTTATTAATAGATACCTACGATACTGTAGCAGCCGCTAAGAGTCTGGCTCAACGAATCGCAGCTGGGGAAATCCAAGTGACTGGAGTACGTTTGGATTCTGGGGATTTAGTCACCTTGTCCCAAAAAGTGCGATCGCATTTACCCAATGTCTCAATTTTTGCCAGTGGGGATTTAGACGAGTATGAAATAGCCAGACTCAAACAGGCTGGTGCTTGTATCGACGGTTATGGACTCGGAACTCGGCTAGTCACTGGAAACCCAGTCAATGGAGTCTACAAATTAGTAGAAATTGATGGCATTCCCACCATGAAACAGTCCAGTAGCAAAATCACCTATCCAGGGCGCAAGCAAATCTATCGCCAATTTCACCAAGATACAGTTATCAAAGACCGGCTAGGATTGATGAGTGAATCCTGCCAAGATCATGAGCAACCTCTGCTGGAACAAGTCATCAAACAAGGTCAACGACTCAAGCTGCCAGAATCCTTAGACGTGATACAAAAACGCACAGCTGCTTCTGTTGCCAGTCTTGCCACCTCAACGCGACAACTTCATCAGCCCACCCCACTACCTGTAGAAATTTCTGATGCCCTACAACAGCTCACCATAGCTACCTCCAAAAGGTAAAAGGCAAATGTTAAATTTCAAATCACAATTAACAATTAACAAATTGCTACAAATACCGCCAGCACAGAAGAGACGTGTAAACTACCAAAATTACTGGAAACGCCACTCTTCCAAACTCCATTAATTTGCTAATCTTGATTTTACCAGACTGAAACCCCTCACTATTCCCAATCACCACCATCAACAACTGTAAGCCATTGAGTACGTAAACGATAAAAAAGGCATAGTCGAGAGCCACTACATAGCCAACCCCCTCCGGTAGTCCTTCTATCAAGCTCAAATGGTAAAATACAATCGCTAGTAGCAAGCCACTTACTGCTTCTACGGACATGTGATCGAAAGGGAGAAACATGAACAGGTATCCCACCACCACAAAAAACAGTAGAGGCAATAGATTCTTGATACTGAAACTGACTAAATCCCGCTTGATTTTAATAACCACATTGAATCGGGAATATTCGATATCTGAATCTGTGTCGATAAATCGTCGATTGCCCAAAGTGGAATCGTTAATCACCGTATCCTGGAAAAAGGTAGCATTCTCAACACTCCAATCGGTAATCTTCTCAAACACTTTAGCTCTCTCCCAATTTTTGAGAACTTCTTCTGTAGTGGTATCTCGCATTCCCACGAAGTCCACTACATAAATTAGCTTGTCCCGAGTTAGGTTAATATGTCGAAATCTCGCTGATAGAGTCTGATGGTCAAACGGGTAATCATGAAAATCAAACTTTTCATGAAAATCGCCTTTAACCCGGTATACTTTATAATTTATATCATCGTTTAAATCTGTATCTATCGGTTCCTTTAAGGTCAATTTTTCTCCTGAATCTAGCCGCTCAATGCCATAATTTGTGAACTCGATTTGGTCTGCAGTAATATCGCCTTGGTACCTAAACCAAATGTAAAAATCCACCAAATAGGAGGACGTTTTTTCATCTATGTGACTAATCTCATTGATATCCATCCCGGTGTAAACGATATGGGTTTTTACCATATAGTTATTACCAACCTTTACAATTTCACCACTGTCGAGCTGTTCTTGCAGATTAGCAACAGCCCGTAAGTCCGGTATTATTTGCAGCTGGCTAAACGCTGAAATAAAATTTCTTCTATCAAAAATACCCACAAAAACTGGTGCTACTGCATTGCCGTAATAGTCAAAATAAATATTTCTGGTTGCCCCCTTGAACGCCGTTTCCTGGCTATTAATAGTTGCTAAGCTCTCTTTGAGCATCAAACGGTTTTTGGGTAAATCGTCCCAGGTAAGATCAGAGCGCTTAATTGCCTCAACAATGGCTTTTGCCGCATCATAATAGCAAGTCGCCACCCATCCCGGCGCTTGTTTGTACTTCTTTTCAAATTCGTTTCTGAACTGTTGACCCCCATCATCAGAAATGTCAAAAATAATCGGAGCAATGGCATAAATTCCATTGGTAAAGAAGCCTGGTTCATCCATCTCCTCTGGGGAGTCTTCAAACCGTTGCCCCAGGGATATTTCGGCTAAGGAGTCACCGCCAAAAATGGGGAAATTCATCCCAGAACTCCTCATTTTTGCAATTAATCCAGCCACTTGATTGCGATTCGCTGTCATCACAATCACTCCTGGGTCTTTCCCGCTATTGTTTAAAGCCAATAAATCTTGATAAATCGTTTCTATGGCTTGGTCTATATCATCCCCTAATACCCACTTACTTACTACTTCTCCCCCTAACTCCCGAAACGTCTCTTCAACAGTCTTCCCTAAGGTCAAGCCATAAGTGCTGGGGCTGTAAACTAGGCTAATCTTGGAAGATCCCAGAATCTTTTGGATATAATTGGCGATAAAAGTACCCTGAGCACTGTTAGAAAAAATGGTGCGAAAATACCAAGTGTTCGATTGGGTGACCGCATCAGCAGTAGCTGAGCCGGTCACCGCAGGAATCTTATGGTCTTGATAAACTTTGCCAGCAGCCGTAGATACCCCACTACTGTAATGACCAATCACTGCGATCGCATTTGATTGAGCAATCTTCTGAGCAACCTGGCGTGCCACATCCGGATTGCCTTGGTCATCATAAACCTCTAGCTTCAACTTTTTGCCCTTAACACCGCCAGCCTTGTTAACTTGGTTAATGTAAAGTTCAGCACCGTCTACCATTGCTCTGCCTGAGCGTTGTGCTGATTCACTAGCATTGCTTAACGGAGCTGCGATCGCAATGGTTATCCTATCTTTATATCCCTCGAAGCTATCAATTGCTACAACTGTACCGAAGGCAAGCAGTACGATAGATACTAATACGATGGCTTTTTTTAGCATATATCACCTGATCAGTTGAATGGTCACAGATTACAGGTTACAGGTTACAGGTTACAGGTTGAAAGTTACAGGTTACAGCTTGAACGCGATCGCGTGGCCGAAAGGCCAAGGTTACAGGTTGAAGGTTACAGGTTGAAAGTTACAGGTTGAAAGTTACAGGTTGAAAGTTACAGGTTACAGGTTTAACGTTACAAGTTACAGGTTTAACGTTATAATGTGCATATTTAACTTTAAAGTTTATATTTGACAGGTTTAACGTTACAGGTGGCCAGTTATACATCCGGCTTTCAGTTCTTAAGCCTCTAATCTTCAACCATCAAACCTTCAAACTATCAAACCATCGACCTTGGCCTTTCGGCCACGCGATCGCGTTCAACCATCAAGCTTGGCCTTTCGGCCACGCGATCGGGTTCAACCTTCAACCTTCAAGCTTCAACCTTGGCCTTTCGGCCACGCGATCGCGTTCAACCATCAAGCTTGGCCTTTCGGCCACGCGATCGCGTTCAAGCTGACCTGACTTCGTGACTGGGCAATCATGCCCTTGCTGCTTTGGGAAGATTAAGCGCTTCTAAAAACCACGAATTAGAACTGTCAATAACATCATTTAAAACAGGATAAAAGCTGGTTAACAATGACCAATGACCAATGATTAATAGACTGAAGTCTAGCCAATTGAACGTTTTTCCAATCAACCCTGCCTAAAAAAAACAAAACATACCTTAGGACTTTTAGGCTAAAATAGTTGGCAATTTTATCAATACTTTTTTAATTTAATTATCTTTCTTCACTCTCTTATATCTATTACTTATTTTTAAAATAGCGGTTATCCTATTCATCAGGTAGACAGGATTTTTTCCCGATTCCCGATTCCCGATTCCCGATTCCCGATTCCCGATTCCCGATTCCCGATTCCCGATTCCCGATTCCCGATTCCCGATTCCCGATTCCCGATTCCCGATTCCCGATTCCCGATTCCCGATTCCCTGTAATAGCACCATAGCAATTGCTTTAGGTAATACCCTCAGGGTGATGACCGTGACTTCCGTGCTATAAGTTGGATAAACTAATAGCTCGTAACCATTCAGCGCTCAGCCCCTCAGCAGTCAGCTTTGGAAGGGTTAAGTTCTATTGCTCTGATCTGAATGTGAGCTTTTCCAGGCTTAGATACCTGTCTAATTGTCTCATTAAATAAAAAAATACACTAAAAAATACACCATTAAAACTTTTACGCAAAGATTATGAAGCATAATTAAAAACAGGGATAAATAATGAAGAAAATGTGAAGAAAATGTTAAATTAAGCTGAAGTGATGATCTGATCTTAAGTTGTGATCAAATGGCGCAGATCGACCTAGGCGTTTCCTGTCCATGGAATACTGTCAAGAAAAACGTTTTGAAACTTTCATGAACTTATGGCTATGAGGCGGTGGATGAACCTTCCTGTAGTGGTATCAATTTAATTGTAGTTAAGAATATAATTTATATTTAATGAGTAAAGTATTGTATTATACTGAAAGGTTGAGCTGATTTGTTAAGTGAACAACATAATTATTATCTTGGCTGAAGTCAGCCTGGTCATCGTAGTTTTCTGTCTAGTCAACTGGCTGGTGAGTAGACTATTCAAGCAACTGATCAGGGTTGCTTGGTTCCAAAAGGTGAACAGCAATGCTAGAAACCTCCGCCGGAACCTCCAGGCGCTGATCGTTATCTGTTGTATAGCGCTATGCCTTGTAATTGTTGGTGGCAACAGTTGGCTGATCTATCGGGGGAAAGACCTCAAGGAATACACACTCGGGTTAGTCAGTAATATTCCCAAAGGATTCTGGATAACCCTTGGCACTGGGTTAGGCAAATGCATCTGCCTTCTGATGCTAGTTGCCTTCGCCATAAAACCCTTGCAGCGTTTGCTCAACTATGGCTGTGTTCGGGCAAAGAAACTAGAACAAATCACTGCTAGTGATGAAAGCATTGAGGATTTCTTTAGTTACTTAACCAAAATCCTCACCAGTGGACTCTGGCTGCTTTCCCTAATCTGGTGTAGCCAGTTTCTGAAAGTGCCAGAATCCACAGCTAAGTATCTGTACGTTCTTCTGAACATCTATCTGATTATTGGAATCGGGTTGCTCATTCTGAGATCCATTGTGGTCATTATCGATAGCATAGACACCCTGACTGTTCAATACTCTAGCCCTGAGAATATCCTGCGATTCTATAGCAATCTCAGGCATCTGATTCCTTTCTTTAAGCGGTGCCTAGAATATATAATCTATGTTAGCATTGCCACCCTGGTGGTTGAGCAGATAGAGATAATTGCTAACTTAGCCACCTATGGATCGAAAGCTGTCAAAATTATCGGTATCATCTTCCTGAGTCGCGGCTTGATCGTGATCGCCAATTTGTTCCTCCAAGAAGCACTGCTGAGGTACCCGAAGCTGACTGATGTGCAGCGAAAGAAGCGGTTAACGATTATTCCCGTACTAGAGAGTTTACTGAAGTACTTGATTTACTTTGGTTCGGGTATATTGATCCTCGATACCATAGAAATTGACGCCACCCCAATCCTAGCGGGTGCTGGCATTGTGGGGCTAGCAGTGGGTCTTGGGGCGCAGAATCTAATTAACGATATGGTTAGTGGATTCTTTATCCTCTTTGAAAACTACTACCTGGTAGGTGACTATATCCAGACAGGGGAAGCGGAGGGGATTGTGGAGGCGATTGAACTGAGAACCACCCGTATTCGACACGTCAATGGTCAAATGTATATTATTCGGAACGGGGATATTGGCTCAATTACCAACTACTCCAAGGATTATATCTATGCTGTAGTGGAAGTTGGCATAGAATATGATGCTGACCTCGATCAGGTGTACAGGGTGATTGAAAAGGTGGGACACCAGTTAAAAGAAAAGTATTCGGAGGTACTTGAACCGACCAAGGTGGATGGAATCGAGGACTTTGGGGATTTTGATCTGTCCATACGAACCATTACCAAAGTTAAACCAGGAAAGCACCACCAGATCAAGCTAGTGCTTCGTAAAATGATTAAGGATTTCTTTGACCAGGAGGGAATTGAATTAAACGCTCAGGATCCGGTGTTTATTTTGAAACAATAGGCTTGAAACAAGCTTAGCCTAGGCAATGGAGGTGAGATCGCACCAGTTGATTGGCCTTGGCCTTTGGGCCACGCTACGCGAATGGCCACGCTACAGTATCGGGCGGTTGAAACTCCCACACTTTGAGGGGCGTTGCACTTTTAGAGAGATTATTGGTGGTGGGATGAAAGAGATAGAACAGTGGGAAGAAAGGTAAGTAAGCTGTAAAACATCTACATCAAGCATATTATATTGATCGCATCTACATATTGGTCGCATCTACATTTAATTGATTTATAAATTGAATCGGCAAGGGGAGAAGATTGTATAGTTTTTCCCGCTTATTCAAAAATAGACAAATTAAATAGGCGACAGCTTAGTAAGGTGGGTTAATAACGCACCTTACTCAAGGGAGTTCCTGGATAAGTCCTGATCAGTTGGAGTTCTCAGTAAATCCTATTTGATTTGTCGGATTTCTCAGGCTATATCCATTGTACCAACTGTCATGCCCCCTAGTTTAAGGACTTTTGTCAATCAACTAGGGGGCTCTCACCATTGGTCTCAGGGCTGAAGCAAATAAGCTATATATAGCGTGTAGCAGTTGAAGCGTTCGCTTAATTGCGGGACGCGCATCCATCCCATTCTGTTTCCTTTGAGTGTACCCTAAGCCGTGGCGCGTTTAAATTTTAGAATTCTGAAGCTAAAACCCAAGCCTAGGCTTAGATCGCTTTTCACGCACTAGATACTGAAGAGCAAACCTAATCTCAAACCCCTTTGAGCTTTTAACTAACTTTTAACTAACTATGGTCAATATAGCCCTGTTTGGTACCAGTGCAGATCCCCCAACTTGTGCTCATCAATCCATTCTCCAGTGGCTATCCCATCACTATGACCAAGTGGTGGTTTGGGCGTCAGATAATCCATTCAAGTCTCATCAGACTACCCTAGAACAACGTTCCCACATGCTCAAGTTACTGATTGAGGAGATTGACCCGTATCAAAATCCGATCCGTGTCAGCCCCGACTTGAGTAGCTCTAGAACCTTGGAAACCATAGCACTAGCTAAACAGCGCTGGGGATTACAGGCAAACATGACTCTGGTGATTGGTGCTGATTTAGTCCGTCAGATGCCCCGTTGGTATCAAATTGAACAATTGTTAAAACAAGTACAGTTGCTGGTGATACCTCGTTCAGGATATGGAGTAGATCAGGCTAGTTTAGAAAAGTTGAAGCATCTAGGAGCACAATTAGCGATCGCTGATATTACGGTACCATCAGTTTCCTCTACAGCGTATCGTGAGAATGGTGATACAAAAGCACTGACTCCTCTGGTTAAGGACTATATCCATCAAGAGCAGTTGTACCAATGACCCAAAGCAGCACCAAACAGGTCAAACTACCAGCTCTAGCCAACGTCCAGGTCGGGGTTGATCCTGTGATTTTTTCCCTCAATACCCAACAAAGCCGCCTTTTGGTACTCCAAGAGGAAGCCTTCCTCGGTAAATCGAGTTTACCAGGAACCTTGGTGTCGGACGGAGAATCATTAGACAATGCTGGGGATTGGCCTTGGCCTTTCGGCCACGCTACGCGAATGGCCACGCTACGCGATTGGCCTTGGCCTTTCGGCCACGCTACGCGAATGGCCACGCTATGCGATCGGATTTGGGCAGAGAAAATTGGAGTTAACAACCTGAACCTAGAGCAACTGTACACTTTCGGAGAACTAGGTCGTTATCAACCAAAATTGGTTAGAGTCGAGGTTACCTATAACCACCACTATGCCATGGGTTACCTATCCGTCAGTTACTTTGCCCTAGTGGGACTAGAAGAAGCTAAATTCAACACAGATCATGTCAGTGGTATTACCTGGTATTCCATCGAGCATGTGCCGCAGCTCGCCTTTGAGCATAATCCAATTTTGGACTATGGTTATCGGCATTTGCGCAACAAATTGGCAGACAATCCTGTCGCCTTTGACCTGTTCCGAGATGTATTTACCCTCAATAATATCTATACTATTTATCAACTGTACACCACAGTTTTTTTTGAAAACGTCTCGGATTATTACAATTTTAGCCCTCGTCTTTTAAAGCTATTATTCCTGGCGGATACTAGTTTAAGAGTATCTCATGGAGCAGGTCGTCCCTGAAATTTGTACCGCTTTGATGCGGAGGCATATGGTCGTTTAAAGGATAAACCGTTGGTATTTATGTAGCAATGAAAAAACATCTGTAATTGTGGTTCAGAAAATCCTATTTATTGAGGATGACGATTTCAATCGAGAAGTTATCACTGAATACCTTCAGTTGCAAGGGTATGACGTTTGCGCTTTACCCCATGGGTTAACCATTAAACGAGACCTCGCCGACTTTCAACCTGACTTGATTCTGCTGGATCTCAAATTACCAGAAGTTGATGGCTTTACCTTGATCGAAAAACTCAAGAAATCCCAATGGGCAACAATCCCTATAGTTATCCTTTCTGCCTACTCCTTCCCAGCAGACAAAAAGCGAGCTCTCAGACTAGGAGCTCGTCGTTATCTAGTCAAACCAGCGCTTCTCAGAGAAATAGAACAAGCCATAGAGGAAGAAATAACCAATTGATATCCAGTCCGCTTTTTTTGTCATTTGTCTTGAGAGCCACAAGGCTGAGCCGCCTGCAAAACACTCTTGTGGTATACAATACCGATGGTACCGGAGATGATATGAGTTTGAAGTCTTAGGCAGGACTTACGCAAAACTCGGCCACAAAGGTGCTTCCACAAAAGCGCTTGGTTAGTTAATAACGCACCCTACAGATAGGGTTGTTGCGTAAGTCCTGTTAGGGAAATCATTGACCCCTTTGGGGAATTCAAAATTCAAAATTAAAAATTAAAAATCTAGAAGCGATGCAGCGCGGTCTTGGGGAGGCAGCGCGGTCTTGGGGAGGCAGCGCGGTCTTGGGGGTTTCCCCCACTCGCTATTGCCGTGGTCTCCCCCGGAGACGAAACCTGATTACGTTGAGCCTTTATGGTTGGTAGGTTATGCAAAAAAGGGTTAAAACTT
>NZ_JAAHHE010000104.1:4354-21689 GCF_010692525.1 Moorena sp. SIO3B2 | reverse complement strand
TTTGGGTTATATAACCGCAATCCCTAGCTTCGTTAAAGTACTGAAACCATAGATCTCCATAGGGATGATTGGTATACTTCCAGGGTTGAGTGTAGAGGTTCGTATAGTGGATTAACTTCGTATCTTTGTCATAGTAATCAAAGACATTCCAAAGGGGGTCTAGTTCTCCGATCTGGTAATGGTGATGAGCAAGAAAAGCAGGACTCATACGGGCAAGGTCAGGGTAAGAATACAGACCTTGCTCAATTTCGTCGTAGTAGGTTTCTAAATCAAAGTTGCATTTTTGACAATCGATCAGCATTACGCTCAAGCCCCAAAGGTCTTTAGCTTCACTGCTATAAGCTCTTTTTGCCAGGAAATCACAGCCATTCAAAGGTGTGTCTAATAGTTCACCAATATCAGTCAAACAGATAGTATCTGAGTCAATATAAATAGCTTTACCTTGATAGTTACAGAGCTGTGGAATCAAATATCGGTAGAGACTAAACTCAGTTGTATTCCGATATTTAACTCTTAAGGACATGGGAGCGATATAAGGCTGATCATCATTAAGTTCAATAGCATTGTGGGTGCCATTGAAAACATAAATATCCAGTTCCCTATGGCTATGCTTACGAAGAGAGTAAATTGATACTTTCCTCTCCAGTAGACTCGCTTCGCCAGATCCGATAAATACTCGCACACGCTCTTGATTTTTCATGGCTAATTTTCCTAATAGTGCTAGGAATTATTTATTAGTAATAATTTGATTAGGTAAATCTATGTGACTTTGACTAGTCTTGGAAAAAACTTGATCCTGTTTACTCTCTTTAGGTTCACCACGTTTACGAATAACCTTGCCTGGTACTCCTACAACTACGGAGTAAGGCTCAACACTCTTGGTTAAAACTGTCCCAGCACCGATGACAGAACCTTTACCTATTCTGCAACCATCAAGGATTCTTACTCCCGCTCCTATCCAAACATCATCTTCTATAATGACACCTTTCTTAGTAGACGGTTGAAGGTCGATAGGCGTATCAAGATCATCAAAGGTATAGTTTGAAGTAACAATTACAGTATGGGTAGCGATTCTGACCCAGTTTCCTATAACTAAGTCACCTGCACCATAAAGAAAACAGAAAGGGTTGACACTACAGTCACTACCAATTTTTATCTTACCCTGTGCAGATATGAGCATTGCTGAACTTCGGATAATTGAGCGATCGCCAATATGAATAGCAGAGTCTTCCAAATTACATTTAAGAGTTACATTATTTTCTACAATGACTCGATTTCCAAGAAATAATTTACTTAAATTATTTTTGATTACGCTTTTGCCTATATAACAGTCTTCCCCAAGATTTCCCAGGTTTTTATGGTAATAGTTTTGTATTACTTTTTTTTTATAATTATTCCGTAAATTACGAATTAACTTAAATAAGTTCCACATATTTGATAATGGTTATAAAAAAAATTATTGGGGTAATGCTTTCCATTTTCTAGGTTGATAAAATTGACATTGTGTCATTAATGAATTACTTTTAACTTTGAAGGTTAATGGTACGTGATCGTAGATATACTTAGGTGGCTTTTTGACCCAGACTCTACTAGAGTAAGAACCAGGTCTTAATCCAAGATAAGGCATTTCTAACTGAAGTTCAACTAGTCCATTATAAATTTTTAATATTGTGTTGTCTAGGTGACTATCGAGGTTTAATAATGGTTCCCCTTCTCCTGCAATTTCTCTAATCTGAAAACAAAGGATGCCATGAGAAATTTCTGTGTGAGCTTTGCACTTAACACACAAGTATAAAGGTTGACCACTCATAGGATATTCAATCCTATTTCCTTGTCCATCTCTAAAGTAAACGCCAATAATATCTAAACCAGTGCTTTCTTCTGGTGATTTTTCTTTCAAGAAAACAGCTCCCTGTGATTCCTGTTTGTTATCTAGGAACAAATCTTCATCATATTTTTGCATTACCACAGCCGCCTTACCAACTGCTAGTAATTTTCCTCGTTGAAGATAAATTGCTGAATCACAAATAGATAGAATAGAATTAGGATTGTGAGCTACTAGAACAAACGTTGTACCTTTATCACGTAATTCAGACAGCTTTCTATAGCATTTCATCCTAAACAGAAGATCGCCGACTGCTAGCACCTCATCAATCAGAAGAATATCTGGTTCTGTATGAATTGCACTAGCGAAGCCTAACCTTGCTGCCATTCCAGAACTATAGGTTTGTACCGGCGAATCAATCGCATCCCCAATTTCCGCAAACTCTAGAACTTGATCAAACCGCTGATCAATTTCTTCCTTCGACAACCCCAAAATCGACATATTGGCATAAATATTTTCCCGCCCTGTCAAAATCGGATTAAACCCTGCTCCCAAAGCAATCAATGGTGCCAACCGACCTTTAACTTCCACAGAGCCAACATCCGGCTTAATCAAACCACTAATAATCCGCAACAATGTCGATTTACCACTACCATTTGTCCCCACTAAGCCAATAGCTTCTCCTCGTCGCAATTGAATACTGACATCATTCAGTGCCCAAAACTCCTTTTTCCGCAGCTTCTCATCCTTCTGCCTCAATCCTACTAACTCAGTGGCAATATCATGGACCCCATATAATAAAGACCGCTTCAAGTCCCGACAAAACTTTTTAGAAACCCCATTAACCGAGAGAATGACTTCACTATCCTGGGATTTGTCCGCAACGTCTCGCTCAGTGCTACTAATCATAATTAAGAACTGATCCTCTCAACTACAAAAGGGATGGATAGACGATAGACAATCCAAGCTAGGAGCAATCCCACAACAGCAATCCCACTCGTAACCCAAAATCCCAGAGGTTCTGATATCACACCTGTCGTTGCCAACTCTCGTGTTGTCACCAGCAAAGGAGTGACTGGATTCAATTTCACAATAGCGCCAAATACCCCCTCACTAGGAACTGGGTAGACAACTGGAGTCAGAAACAACCAAAATCCAGTTGCCAAAGTAAGACCCATAGAAAAATCTTTATACAAGGCTCCCATCGGGGCTAATAACAAGCCAATAAATGTTCCGAATAAGACAAGATGAATGAAAGCCACTGGTGCTATAATCACGCTCCAACTTACTGGCATCCTGAACCAGATAAACAAGCCCACAATCAGAATCAGCTTGATACCAAAGTTAAAAAATACTTGACCCAGTTTGCTAAGAATAATGGCTTCACGGGGGAAATTAATTTTAGCCAACATCGCCTTTGCCTCGGTCACCGCTTGGACAGGACCATTCAGTGTTTCCACAAAAGTCTGCCACAGGGTCATGCTAAACATCACATAAGCTGGATAGGGCAAGCCCGTGCTACCAACATTAATCACCCCGTTACTCTTAGCCAAAGTAAAGCCAACAGCCGTCACAATTGGTGGTATAAAAGCCCAGATAATTCCCAGCAATGACTGGCGGTATTGAGCACTGATATCCCGGACCAGAAGTCGCCAAGCTAGTTCTCTAGAAGCCAGCAAGTCTCGCCCCATCTCTTGAAATAATTGAAGCGGATGCCTCATCTGACTCTCAGGGGTATAAACCACCCTGGGTAATCTCTGATCTGATCTTTGAGTCCGTTTCAAAACTATCTCCTCACTAAAATCCCTATGGTTACTCTGGTTTAAACTTGTGGAATAACAATCAATTATTTTATCGAATCGATTATATAATAATAAATTTTAAATTAATTTAAAATTTATTATTATCATAGCTTTACCATAGCGCCCTGCTAGGTTTTAGCTCTGAGGTATTTATACTTATTTAAGGTATTTTTTAAAAGAGTGTAATGGCCATTAATAAAACGTAATAATATAGGTTTTATTGCTAAAATATCAATGGTTTACAACTCTTTAAAGCTTGAATAATTTGATACTATTTTTTTGCTATAATCTACAGGTTATGGTGAGATTTTAAATCTAGAATTATGGTTTATAATAATTATCTGTTCAGTTATTCAAGAGTTATTGGTTAAATCTGGATAGTTTAGCCAATCAATTAAATTCATTGGTTCAGAAAAAAAACTCTACCCCAGTTGACCAAACTATTCTTCAGCCAATTTTTTTTCCAATCACCAGCCTTGATATCAAGTTGCGTTCAAAGATATCACGATTCACAATCAGGAGGGGGAAGAGGGGAAAGAGTCCAGAGTATACCATCGGGCACCTCTGGTTTAGAACCGGACTTTCCGACCCGTCTGTTGCCGGTAATATCATGTCAGGATAATTACCCTTAATAAAAATCTCCCCCATCTGGCCATCTGGCCATCTGGCCATCTCCCCACACTTCCCACCCTCCCCAAGCTCCCCGCGCCCCCCAAAATTGATGGGTATTCAACCAGACTTGATATAAGGGGTTAATCATTTCCCGACTCTTCGGATTTCAGCTCTCGGATCACTTAGCAGTTGGATAGTAAAAGATTTAGCTAAAGCTTCAAGAATCCCGGTCTATTTATAGCGGGGAGACTCAAGACAACCCATACAGGGCAATCACCAGTGGCGGAATAATCAATGCCATCAACAAACTTAATGGGGCACCCACCCTAGCAAAATCCAAAAACCTGTAACCCCCTGGCCCATAAACCATGGTATTGGTCTGATACCCAATCGGAGTCATAAAACTATTGGATGCTGCAAACATCACTGTAAACATAAATGCCAGAGGATTGAGACTCAAACTCTTAGCTACCTCCACAGCAATCGGCAATAGTAACACCACCGAAGCATTATTAGACAGCACCTCTGTGATCAGGACAGTAACCACATAGAACAGTGTTAACAACCAATAACCAGGGAGATTACCCCCCAGTGCCACTAAATTTTCCCCTAACCATTGGGTTGTGCCTGACTCCTTCATGGCTATTCCCAAAGGAATTAACCCAGCCAGCAGGAAAATAATATCCCAGCGTACTGTTCCGTACAGTTCCCCAGGCTTGAGACAACCAGTGATCACCATCAAGACTACTCCCAACAAGGCACTCACCATAATCGGTAGTACATTAAAGGCAGCTGCTAAGACTACCCCTACACTAATTGCGATCGCAATCCCTGCTTTGTCTCGCCGTAGGGTTTCTAAATCTCGCTGTCCAATCACCAACAAATCTCGACTGGTTTGCAATCCCAACAAACTTTGCCTCGGACCTTGTACCAACAGCACATCACCAAAGTGCAAGCAAACTCTTCCAAGTCTTTCTCTGACCAGTTCCTGTCCCCGTCGAATTGCCAAAACCGTACCGTTATAGCGTTGTCGAAACCGCATATCCTTTAAGGTTGAGCCAATTAAATTAGAGTTAGCCAGGATCAACACCTCAGCAATCCCTTCCTCCCCAGAGGTAAGACCCGTTTCCAAGGGTTGCTTTCCAAATTGGACATCAGCTAAGATTTCTATCCCTCGTTCATCTTTGACTCTCAGCAGACACTCCCGACCAGACCTCACAATCAAAATATCCCCTGGTCGCAATACTTTATCTGCCAGCGGTTGGGGAAAACGGCTACCATTGCGAATCAGTTCCAAAACGTCCAAATCAAACTTCCGCTGAATTTCACTGGCACGTAGGGTTTGCCCCACTAGGCTGGAATCTGGTGTAATGACAATTTCACTGACATACTCTTTGAGATTATAGTCCTGAGTGACAATACCATTGCTGGCTACTTTACGGTTGGGCAAAAGTCGGGGTGCCACTAGAGCCAAATATGCCAATCCTATGGTGAATGTAATTAGCCCCAATCGGGTGAATTGAAACAAGCTGAAATCACCATAGCCCAACTGTTTAGACAACCCACTGGCCAAGACATTAGTGGAGGTGCCAATGGTAGTGATCATGCCCCCTAAGATAGTGACAAAGGATAAGGGCATCAAAAGCCTAGAAGGGGAAATACTTTGCTTGCGGCACCAATCTTCTACAATAGGAAGTAGTACAGCCACCACAGCGGTATTGTTAATGAAGCCTGTTATGGGCCCAGCAATTATTCCCATGGTAAAGATTTGCTGGGTTGACTCCTTGCCTCCCCACTTCAGCAGTAGGTCATTCACGATTTGAAGCGCCCCAGTTCGGGCAATCCCAGCACTGAGGATAAACATAGCCATCACAGTGATCGTGGCAGGGTTGCCAAAACCGGAGATTCCCTGTTCTGGGGTGACTAGCTTTAGAAGCATAAGTAATACCATCACTGCGATCGCAGTGATATCCACTGGCATCCATTCCCTAATGAAACTGATTAAAGCTAGTAGGACAACGCTCAGGGTTAGAAATATAGTCATAGATAGCGATCGCTCTCACCAAAAAAGACTACCTTAGTTAGGTAGCTCATGGACATCCATCAAACATTTTGATAAATTTACCTATCCATGGAATTTATCTCGCCATATACTAGCCAAAATGATTCAATAACGCTATTAGTTAGCGTATCCTTTATCAAACTAATTTATAGTTATAGCAATGAGCATAAGCCTTAGGAAATCAAATTAATTTAAAGGTAACTTCGGAACTTCGGAACTTTGGAACAAGCATGTACTAATCTTTATTCCCCGAATTCATCCGTGACTATGAACTTAATTATTCATTATTATCTAGTCAAGTAGATCCCTTAATTAAAACTTTAAATTAAGACACCCTTGATTTAAAAAAAATTAATAATAAACTGTCAATTATTGTTGACTGTTAACTGTTGACTGTTAACTGTTGACTGTTAATCTTACCATCCCGCCAACAAAAAAATCAATTAAATTAAAATTGAATAAACTCCTGGGGGTTGCTCTGAGGATGCCAGGGGAACAGGTAGCTTCTGGAGTAGGGGAGTAGGGGATATTCCATGTCCGTCCCGATTCCCCCATCCCCCCATCTTCTTCAAAGTAAAGCGTGGTAGCTCACGCTTCGAGCAATTTTCCACTTCCCATCAAGCAGAATTCCCAGAGGGATCACCCTTACTACCCTTGTCAATACGCTTGATCGGTTTCGGTCTTGGTCTTTGGGGTTTGGGTGCTGTGGCTGTAGCCACGCCATCCTTTTTACGAGGAGGGCGTGGCTTCGGGTAACTCTTTTTAGCACCAAAACGTTTTTTATTTTTATTAAATGGTTTCCTCTTTGGTCCAAATTTGTTGAGAAAACCAATATCGTTTCCTTCCTGGATCACCAGGGTATTGGCTTGCAGCTGTGCATGTAAATCCCAAAAATGACCAACGACCCTTTCTCCCAGGCAACCCTTAAGCTTTAACTTGAAAAACTTAGGCTTATCTGACTCTTTACGAGGTAATTGCCTAATTTTAACAACGACTTGTTCCTTCTCCCGCGAATGGTAGATCACCTCGCCACGAATGGAAAAATAGCCATCCTTCGGAATCGGTTCCGCCTCAGCTTCTGAGGAGTCATTTGATGTCTCGACTTCTGCTTCGGACTGAGCAACTCCCGAGTCAGTTGTTTCAGCTGAAGCTGTGGGTTCGAGAGTTTCTGGTTCCCAGACGCCAACAATTTGGACATGTAAGTTATCGTCTGCTTGCCTGATGCGGGGATAGACAACCCAGAGGTGGGGCTGATTGAGATCTAAGTGATTCTTGACCAAACTCATGACCCGACCGAGTAACACCGCATCAATCAAGGTTCCATCTGCCGCTACAAGTGTTCCCCTGGTCAACTGCTCTGCGGAAGGCATATATTTGCCATTGACCAGACCAATGGCGCGGTATTGCCTAGGTTCACTGGGGGCAGGAATTGGGTGCTGTCTTGAGACCTTACTTGAGACCTGAGTAGTTACTTTCCCATTAGATTCAGCTAAGGGAGCTGATTTGGTGGTATCTTGAGAGCCACCAGTTGGTGTTTCTGGGGGCTGGTTTTGCACACTGGATACTTCCGGTGGTTGGATTCCAGATGACTCAGCTGAGTCGGGAAGCCGATTCACAGACGAATTCATATAACCTCCTAGCGGCGGAGACACATTCCCATGGGTGGTTTTGACTGACATTGGCAGCATTGTTTTGTCAACATCTTCCAGCTTTCCGGTGTCCTTTCCAGAAAAAATTATCCTGGATTCTTGCCACCACAAAACTGGAGGGTGAGCGCACTTGGTACTAGTCTACCCACTGTACAGAATGCAGTGAGATAAAGGCTAGATCCGCAAAGTTTATGGAATCTTTAATCTGAGCGGTTTCTAGCCGATTTAACTGAGCTTTAATGCTAGCTTATTTAATAGATAGGATTTATGGGAGGATACTTTAAAACCCCCAAATCGTTTCATAATGGCAATAGAGTTCAAGAAGGTTTTGTGTCTCAAAAGCGCAGTCTGTGGATCAAAATAGTGCTAGTACTAGCTGTGCTAGCGTTTATCGGTATTTCGATGATTCCTTTGCTAGGGAATATTTTCAAGGATAATCCCGCCTCTGTTGGGGCAACACCTACAGCTACACCAAATATGTCTGCCCAGCAGCAAGCAGAACTAGAAGCTCAAGCCAAGGGTTATGAACTAGTCTTGCAGCGAGAACCAGAAAATTTAACGGCTTTGAGAGGTCTGCTGGAGATACGGCTGCAGCTAAGAGACATCAAAGGCACGATTGAACCCCTAGAAAAGTTAGCCAAACTCAATACTGACCAGACAGATTATGGAGTCTTGCTGGCTCAGGTAAAACAACAAATTGGCGATCGCGAAGGAGCAGCTCAAGCCTATCGGGACATATTAAACGCTAAGCCTGGGGATATGAATGCTCTGCAAGGGTTAGTTAGTTTGCTAACCCAGGAAAACCGCCCAGAAGCAGCCATCGGTTTGCTGCAAGACACCTTAAAAAGTTCCCAGCAAGTCAATGAAATTAAGCCTGGGAGCATTGATGTCATTTCTGTGCAGTTGTTGTTAGGTCAAGTTTACGCGAATCAGAAGCGTTATGACGAAGCCACAGCTATATATGACCAGGCAATCAAAGGCAACCAAGATGACTGGAGACCAGTGCTAGCTAAAGCCATGATTTTTCAAGAACAGGGTAACACTGAAAAGGCTAAACCCCTCTTTGACCAGGCTACATCCCTAGCACCAGCCAAGTACAAAGACCAAGTCAAACAGTTGGCAGCCGAAACTCCAAAAACTCCGGAAACTCCCGAAATTCCCGAAACTCCCGAAGATTAGTGATGAGTAACCGACACAGAGTACTAACGCTAGTTACCCATGACTCGACCACTGAGGCAGTCTCGGACTAGTAATCAATACTTCCGCTCTTTCGGTTCAAACAAGGTCATGCTTACCGGTTTATATTGCAGGTCAATACCTGCGGATGAGTAAAAAGCTAGGGTGTGTTTGAGAAAATTGGGATCATCCCGTTGGGGATAATCCTCCCGGCTATGGGCACCCCGGCTTTCTCGTCGGTTCAGGGCAGATGTAAGAATGATTTCTCCGACTATCATTAAATTGCGCAGTTCCAAGGCTTCGATAATTTCCGTGTTCCAACAGTTGCCTTTGTCATCCAAATAAATTTGCTGGTACTGTTGTTTCAATTGTTCCAGTTGGTTTAACCCCTCCTCCATGGAAGCTTGGTTACGGAAAACGCCACAGAATTGGGTCATACAGTCTTGGAAGGCTTGACGCAACTGGTTAAGCCGTAAGGTGCCAGATTTTTCCACAAGGGCTTTGATTTTTGCCTGGGCTGCATTGAGGTAGGATTGCTCATCAATGTCTGGTAACTTCCGGTCTTGGACGTATTTTGCGATCGCAGCACCAGTTCTTTTGCCATAAACGACACATTCCAACAGGGAATTACTCCCGAGGCGATTTGCCCCATGAACAGAGATACAGGCTGATTCCCCAGCGGCAAAGAAGCCCTCAATTAACCCATCTTTACCACTATGGACTTGCCCATCGGTGTTGACAGGGATTCCCCCCATGGAGTAGTGGGCAGTTGGTCGTACTGGCATTGGTTGATGTACTGCGTCAATACCAAGCAAGCGATGGGCTTCTTCCCAGCAAAACGGAATCCGACTCATAATCTTGTCTTTGCCCATATGGCGCAGGTCAAGGTAAACAAAAGGTCCACCTGCACTGCCATCAGGATGAATTCCACGACCAGCTCTGAGTTCTAGGGTAATCGCTCTTGAAGTAATATCCCGGGGTGCCAGTTCCATTTGTTTGGGGGCGTAGTCGCTCATAAAGCGATCACCTTCTGAGTTAATCAGATAAGCCCCTTCCCCTCGTACCGCCTCAGAAATCAAAACCCCCACCGGATACAAGCCCGTAGGGTGAAACTGTACAAACTCCATATCTTCCAAAGGCACCCCAGCCAGAGCTGACATTGCCAGACCATCCCCAGTGGAGGCAAAGTCATTGGAGGTCGTATTAAATACCCGTCCATAACCCCCGGTAGCGAACATGACAGCTTTTGCCCGTACTACTTCCACCTTCGTGTCTAGGAGCTGGAACATAACCACCCCTTTTGCCTGACCCTCTTCCAAAATCAGCTGCATAACGTACCACTCATCGTAGAGTTTGACACCGTTATGCCGGAGATTGTTCACCAGTTCATGCAAAATGGCGTGACCCGTCTTATCTGCCGCGTAGCAAGTGCGCCGATGGGAATGACCTCCAAAAGCCCTCTGAGCAATCCGACCATCCGGTAAGCGGGAAAACAGCACCCCCATGTGTTCCAGCTCAATGACTACCTCTGGAGCCTCTTTGGTGAGGATTTCTACTGCATCCTGGTCTGCCAAGTAGTCAGACCCTTTAACCGTGTCAAAGGCATGGGCTTCCCAGCTATCGGACGCATCAACATTCTTCAGAGTAGCTGCCATACCCCCTTGGGCAGCCACCGAATGGGAACGAATTGGGTGAGTTTTAGCCACAAGGGCGACATCCAGCTTAGGCTCAGAGCGTTTAATCTCTAAAGCAGCGCGACATCCAGCTAATCCCCCACCGACAATAATGACATCGTGTTCTAGCATCTCGGTCGTATTATGGAATCCGAATTCCTATTTTATGCTCTAGGTTATAGCCTCTAGGCATCTAGCCTCTAGGCATCTAGCCCCTAGGATTCTGACAAAGAATGAAGCGCCCCTCATCAAGCACGGAGGCTCTCAACTCTCCTTCCCCGGGTTCTGAAAAAGCCGGGGATGGTTCGGATTCTCTTCAACCGGTCGCCTCAATCGGTTTCTGTCTAGGCGCTCTGCCGACCGCTGTTGATGTGGTTTCCTCCTCTTCCATCTGAGCAATTTCAATATGGTTTAACAATGTAGTCACGAAGGCAAAGAGCAGGAAGGGCAGAGATAGTACCAAAATCAGCCCGACAGTTGCCAGAGCGTAAATTTGGCGGTCAGCACTCCAAAGAGCTAAGGCTGAGGCGAGACTCAGGAAAATTACGATTAACCAAACCATAATTTGTCCATAAATGTCACCAAAGCTTAGGGTGCAGACAATGCGATATCGTTGTAAGTTATCCATGGCATCTCTTGACACATTTCTTTATTTTTGTGACATACTCCCGACGCTGACAAGCGCGGTACAGCGCGGGCTTCTTACCAACTCCAGCCATCGCTTCGGATACTCGGTAAGCTTTATTAACGACACGGGATGCCCCTCCGCGCCGGAACAATACAAGAAGTTCTAGAACCAAAGTACTGCAGGTGCGAGCCCGTTGGTGCGACCCAAGGCCGGGTTCCCCGGCCTTGGGTCGCACCGCCACGCGAATTTAATTCGCCGACGGAAAGCGCACCTATGGAATTTTACCCATTCACAGATAACTCAAACTATCGAGTTTTTCTGAAGGTCACCCCATATTCTTTGTTGTCAAGGTTTAATTAGTAGGTGGCGATTAGCTCTTAATTTGATGTCCCTACTATACCTAGTATGTCACAGTTAATTGGCAAGCTCCGTTACGACCCTTGCCCCGCTGTCATCCTAGAGATGAAACCTTAGAATAGGGTCGCCTTAATCAATGAGTTTTAACCTTTTTCCGCATAGCCTGCCAACCATAAAGGCGACCCTATTCTTACGGTAACTTCAAGACACTTACCCTATCGGGTAAAGTGCGGGGCTTCTCGCGGTTTAGCTAAGCATATGCGTCTCATCCAGGTTTGGGGGATTTCTCAATAATTTTTAAGAGGAGCGCAACATCACTTTACATTTAGACCTTAGTCCTATGTATTTTGTGAGCCAAATTAAGCCAGATGGTATTGACTTTTGACCAATAACCAAAGAGCGCCCTCGGTAGGATTTGAACCCACGACCCAGGGATTAGAAATCCCTTGCTCTATCCACTGAGCTACGAGGGCATAGCTATATCATACATCAGAAAAAACTGTTTTTGCTTGGCTGGTGATCGGGTACCAGTCTCTGTGTGGCTAATACCTAGTCCTATCAAGGCGCTTTGGGGGTATTCACTCCTGTGTCGGTAAACCATAAACAACTATTATACCAATTTCAAACGGGACAGTCAAGGTCAAGGAGGAACAGGGAACTTAGGATCAAGCAACAATGGCTCCGGTAACAGAAAGCATTCCCCGTTAACCGTTGCCCGTTCCCCGTTCCCGATCTCAGGAGAGCCTTGGGCTTAAGTGGATAGCCACCACAATTATCGATTGCTTGTCTCAATTAGCGGTAAGACTCAAGGCACTTAGCTCGAACCCGAGTTAAGGTAGGTACATAGTCAGTGTCACTGATCAGAACTTAGTCAGACCCTGTCACAAGGATTCTGATCAGGAGATAGTGACTAGTACTCTGTCAAAATTGAATTGAGGGGTAAACTATACTTTTCCGGATTAGGCACGCTTTTACTAGGCATTAGGTATGACTTAACACCTTGCCACCGTGCCACCGTGCGACCTTGCCCTAACCCTCAAAACTAAATTGACAGAGTACTAGGGGGTTAGAACACTTCGTCAACAGCACCCCCTGACCCTGTCAGGAGTCATGTGCCAGTATCATGTTTATTTTGAAAAGGCAGGATGTTGAAATCTCTAGTATTCAGCACCCACAGAGGGAGCAGCAAATCCCGATTCTCAATTACCAGGGGCAAACCTTTCGCCTGCTCAGTGTATTTGGTTCCACTCAGGAAGAGGAAGCCATAGCTTTCTGGCGAGACCTCACCGATAATCGGGGCAAAGCTTGTGTATTGTTGGAAGAACCTGACCGCTACAGCGTTTGGGGAAAAATCCGTCTGGAGCAATTAGGCACTGAACCCAGCTCTGAGGGCACTAGGGTATCCTACATTCAAGCCTGTCTTTTGCTACTACAGACGGTGTATATGGATGTGGAAGACTTCTTAGGAGCTAGACAAGCTGGGTTGTTTCAGAAGGATATCGCCAAGATCTTGATAGATTTAAACTTTCCCCAGGTTGAATCGACCCAAGCTGTACAACAATTGCTCAAAATCGACCCCCTTACCAACTCTGATTTTCCTACCTGGGAAGAACATGATTTGATCACCCTGTTGCAAGAACTCTATCGCTTAGGTAAAGACTATTTTGGCAATACCAACTTTGCTCAGGGGGTTAGCGATATATTGCAGGATATGCCCCCTCAGGAGCAAACTCAGTTTATCAACTGGCTTAACAACTCTGATCTTGGTAATCTATGGCAATAATCTACAATTGAAAATAAGCTTAAGAATCATAGATATTTTAGCTGCCTAACCATAGTCTTATTGTGCTAGTCAGTGATAAGTGTGAAATTCCTTATGAGCAGCTCTGCAGAACGGTCATCAGGTAATCTATCCCCCCTCAGCAGCAATACCATCATCTATGGTGGTATTGCTTGGGCGATTATCTCCCTATTATTCTTCTTGCTGTTTGGGATTACATCCCCTGGGCAAGAAAGTCCATTTTGGTACCTGATTACTACCTACTTTTTAGAATGTATACCCTTCCTAGTAGCAAGTATTCTCTGTTTCAGAAATTGGCGTAGCCCTCAGATTGCCAGTGGACGAAATGTCTGGCTAGGACTTGGTCTGGGGAATCTGTTCTATTTGATGGGTGACTTGATATTCGGTGTGTGGGAGCTGTATTTTCACCTTAACCCTGATGTATCACTAGCAGATGTGTTTTACTTATCGTCCTACGTATGTCTTGGGGTAGGCATGTTTTTAGCAGTTATTCCCAGGCGCTTAAACTTAGAACTTTGGCAAGGGTTAACGATTGTAGCGATTGCCATAGTGGGGATGGCCTTAGCTGCTTTGCTGTTACTTGCCCCTTCCCTCGAATCCAGCACTCCTGAATCTGGTGATTTGATAATTGCGTATTCTATTTCTGACTCGACCACAGCAGTTCCGGTCAAGGACAATAATGCTATGGTCATCTCGGCAGAGCCATCTGAAATAACCAACTCTGAGGCAAATCAGAGTACCGATCATAATTCTCCAAGGTGGGCTATTGAACTTGACAACTCACTGAGTGCCTATTCAAACCAATTGACGACCCTCTACATTGCTTTCGATGTAATTCTGCTGATTATTGCCTCATCCCTACTGTTAGCGTTTTGGGGTGGACGTTTTTCCCAATCCTGGCAAATGATTGCCGCTGCCACATTTTGCCTGTACATTGCAGATATGTGGTTTAAGTATGCTGAGACTAGACCGAACTACGAAAGTGGCGGTTTACCAGAAGTCTTTTTTGTATTCAGTGGTGTATTGTTTGCAATAGGGGCTGCCCTGGAATATCAAATATCGAGCCGTTCCCGTCGTGGTTCACGCAGGCGAGCTGAAAAAGTAGCATGAGTCCAAGAAAACTATCTGATGTCGATAAACAGGACATCCTAGAACTATATCGACAGACAGCAGAGACAACTTCAACGCTGGCTGACCGTTATGGAGTTAGTAACTCCACCATTAGCCGTATCCTTAAGAGCAACTTGTTGGAGCCAGAATACGAGGCTCTAATCCAACAAAAGCGCTCTAATCGTACTGCTGATCATGTTTCCTCTTCTACTGTCAAAACGGCTAAGCCTGTGGTAGATTCAGCAGCTCAATCATCACTAGTTGGACTCGAAAATGAACCATTAGCAAATGAACCATTAGCAGAATCTATCAGTGATTTATTGACTTCAACCTCTACTGATGGACGTCGGCGGCGTAAGCGTTCCTCTGTGGCTACTCAACCACCAGTGGAGGAAGAGGAGCAACATACCCAACTGCAACTAGATATTACCACATCAGGTTCAGATGAAGATAAGTCTGTTGATGACCAAGATGAATTCTTACCTGAGGATAAGGGACTAGCAACTAGGAGATTCGCTGAGTTGCTGGACGAAGATTTAGGGGATTTGGATCAAGATGATGATTTAGAGGATTTGGATGACCTAGATGATCTAGATGACCTAGATGACCTAGATGATCTAGATGACCTAGATGAAGATTGGGACGATGACTTGCCAGATCCTGAGATTCACGAATCCATCAGAACCTCTGTGGCTAAAAGCGGTTCTTACATTGAAATTTTGCCCCTCTCGGAAGCTTCCCTTCCTAAAACCTGCTATTTGGTAGTCAGCCGAGCGGCGGAGTTAATTGCTCGCCCTCTCAATGAGTTTAGCGACCTCGGACAAATTCCTGACGAAGAAGTTCAAGAGACAACCTTGCCAGTATTTGAAAACCATAGGGTAGCACGGCGTTTTTCTAACCGTTCTGAGCGAGTCATCAAGGTTCCTGATGCTCAGATGCTTCAGAAGACCTCTTCCTATTTGCAAGCTAAAGGAATTACCCGATTATTAATTGATGGTCAGGTCTATTCTATTTAATATCAAGTCCGCTGGCTTCTGGGTGAGGGACTTTCGCCTTTAGGGTTTTAGGGAGTCGGGAGTCGGGAGTCGGAATTCCCCCTACTGCTGGCGGAAGGGTGGGAGGGGGGAAGCAAATGGAATGTACTTCATAAGTATTTGAAACGCTATAACTATTGATATAACTTACTTGATATAACTTAAGCGCTTTGAGCGAGGGCAAATAGTTGGTCAGCTGTGGACTCAATCAGCTCCCGTTTAACTAGTCGGTAACGCCAAGATTCTGGTATCCCTTGATATCCATAAAATGCCCCTGCCAATTGTCCGTAAACTGCCCCGGTGGTATCAGCATCATCACCCAAGTTGACGGCTAACAGACAGCCTTCCCGAAACGAGCTACTGTGCTCAAAGGCCCATAACGCGGCTTCTAAGGATTTGACTACATAACCTGTCCCCTTAATTTCTGGGGGCTGGCGGTATTTGAAGGATCCTGTGGCAATTTCGTGTATTTCCCCAACCATTGGGTTTTCTTGCCAGTATTGAGGAATGGGGCAATAGAGTTCCGAAAGCAGTTCTTCTTTGCTTACTCCATTAACTGCTCCCACTAGCAGGGCCCCCAAGTAGCGACAGGCATCTACAGCGGTTGCTACTCCATGAGTGGTGCGTGAACTATCACCAGACTTCTCGATCGCTTCTCTGGGTTTTTTAGCATAAAACAAAGGCACAGGAGCCAAGCGCATGATAGACCCATTACCAGCACTACGGGGAGCTGTGGAACCACAGTAAGGGTTTTGGGTTATTTGAAATTGCTGCAAGGCTTGGGATACTGTGTTTCCAATGTCAAAACACTGACCTGTGCTGCTGAGATAACCTTCTCGGGACCATCGCAGATACTGCTGTAATTGATCAACTGGATCAAACCCCTGTTGCTCAATCAAACTATGGGCTAAACACAGAGCCATGGATGTATCATCAGTCCAGTAGCCAGGCTTCAAACCAAAAGTCCCACCACCCACCATATCTTGAATCGGGGTAAAAGAGCCTGGTGGCTTAAACTCTAAAGTAGTACCGACTGCATCCCCGACAGCCAATCCTAAGAGACTGCCACGGTAACGGTTAATTAGCTCCATGAGATAATTCCTCCTGTGACATACTCCCACACTGACAAGCACGGTTCAGTGTGGGCTTCTTACCAACTCCACCCAACGGTATCGGCTTTCGCCGACGCGGGGCGCGTTCGGATACTCGGTAAGCTTTATTAACGACACGGGATGCCCCTCCGCGCCGGAACAATACAATAATTTCTATTTTTAATTAGTAGGTGGCGGTTAGCTCTTAATTTATTTTCCCTACTACATCTAGTATAGACGATATTCAATTGTAATTGTTTCCTTATTCCATGCAATAAGAGCGCAAAATTCATCCCATAAGACGCGCGCCTTAGATAGGGTCGCTTTACTACATGCATATTTAACCCTTTTACGCATAACCGACTAACCATAAAAGCGACCCTATCTTACGGTAACTTTAAACACTCATGCTGCGCATTGAGATGTGGGGCTTCTTTTGCTAGAAGCTAATCCATCACCTCTGCTACTCTAGTGTTGGTGTTTTTTGCATCTTCGCGGTTAATCAAAATCCTGAT
>NZ_JAAHHE010000104.1:0-3705 GCF_010692525.1 Moorena sp. SIO3B2 | reverse complement strand
CCCTAATGTGAAGCAATTCAAACCTAACCAACAAGCTAGTCGAGCTGAGGTAGCTGCTTTCTTGTGCCAAGCTACCCAAACCACTGGATTGATTCCTAATCAATACATTGCTAAGGTTGAGCCACCAACTCCTGGTTCTACTGAAGCGGAGTTAAGAGGGGTATGGCTGACAAATATTGATAGTCAGGTACTCTTTTCTACGACAGCAGTAACGGATAGCCTAGAAAAACTGAAGGAGCTGAACTTTAACACGGTATATCCTACAGTGTGGAATTGGGGTTATACACTATATCCGTCTCAAGTAGCTAAACGGGTAGTGGGACTGGAAGCACGAATATCGACGGAGTTAGAAAAAGACTTATTTGACCCAGAAAAGGGGGTACAGGGAGGACGAGATGTTCTCAAAGAGATTGTCGAGGTGGGACATGACAATGGTTTGAGAGTTATTCCCTGGTTTGAATTTGGCTTCAAAGCACCTTCTTATTCTGAATTAGCCAAACGCCACCCAGATTGGCTGACCCAAACTAAAGATGGGGTCAAGACTCAAACCACTAAAGGGTTAGAGCCAGAGGATGAAAGACTACAAGAGATTGTTTGGCTCAATCCTTTTAAACCAGAGGTACAACAATTTATTCAAGATTTAGTTATCGAAATTGTCAGCAACTATGATGTTGATGGTATCCAATTCGATGACCACTTTGGCTTGCCAGTGACCTTTGGTTACGATGACTTCACAGTAGAATTGTACAAAAAAGAACACCAAGGTAAATCTCCTCCCACTGACCCAAAGGATCAGGAATGGGTACGTTGGCGAGCAAACAAAATTACGGATTTCCTAACCAAGCTGTTTCGAGCAGTTAAAGACAGTGTTGAAGACAGTAACAATGATGTGATTATTTCCCTATCTCCCAATCCCCAGCGTTTTTCTTATCAATTCTTTTTAGCTGACTGGGCAAGTTGGGAACAACGGGGTTTGGTAGAGGAACTAATTGTCCAGATTTATCGAGATAATTTCAGCACTTTCATCTCGGAATTAGACCAGACAGAACTCAAAAGAGCACGGAGTCATATTCCGGTAGGAATTGGGATTTTAAGTGGTCTAAGAACTCGCTTAGTTCCGGTATCACAAATTCAGCGGCAAGTGGATGCTGTCCGACTGCGGGGATTTGCTGGTGTGTCGTTTTTCTTTTATGAAACCTTGTTGAATATGAGTGATGAACCAGCTTCTGAGCGTGAGAGGGGTTTTGAGGTCATGTTTCCTGAGTTTGTGAAAGCACCAGATATAGAGGATTGGAAGAAATCGAATTGAGGCGTTGCTGAATTGAAGTATGAATGCGCGATCGTCTGATTTTGGTAATTCCACCATTATCCCCCAATTTTGCGGTGCGACCCGTGGCGAATTTAATTCGCCTACGGAAAGCGCACCGGGGGGGAATTTAATTTACTTTTCTCCCCCAGGATTGGGGGTAATGGGACACAATCATACCCATAAAATTAGTAATGCCGCTCATACTTCAAACATACCTTACCCTGGATTTATTGAAGATGATTTTGGATATGTTCGAGTATAGTAATCTGTTGGTATAAACACTATTTTATATTAGTTTACCACAATTTAATTATTTTTCAGAGATGTCTAGTCGTCGGAGTATATATTGAACTATTGTATCCATATCCTTTTTCCATGCACTTTAACGGACGTATGAGGCTCCGTTAATATCAATGTTGGTTCCAGTTGCCGAGGGGACTTGTCCGGATAAGAGGAAAACCACCATTGCCGCAATTTCCTCTGGCTGGGCGATTCGCTGTAGGGGAATACCTGATAAAATCTGAGAGAGAGGATAGTTTTGGCTAAATTCCGCAGCCATTTCGGTATCAACAAAGCCCGGACAAATAGAATAGGCTAGTATGCCATCCGCAGCGAAGTTTCGAGCAATACTTTTGGTGAGATTACTCAGTGCTGCTTTGGAGGCTGCATAGTGCATATACTCTGGGGTGTCGCCTCGATGAGCTGCACGACTAGAGATGTTAACAATAATTCCTCCTCCTTTGGATTTAAAATGTTCTATAGCCCTTCTGGTGATGGAACTAACAGCAACCAGGTTAACTTGAAGCGTTTTGAGCCATTTCTCTTCCCAGACTGAGGGATTATCATCCAAGCTGAGTTCGGTCATGATGGCGGCATTATTCACAACACCATCAATGGCATATCCTAGATTAAGAACTTCCTCCACTAATTCTTGTCCTGCTTGGGGTTGGGATAAATCTTTTTGAATCACGACACAATCGGGTTTTGCATTGGATGCTAGTTCTTTGGCTGACTCAACATGGGAATTGCAGTGCAGGATAACTCGTGCTTCTGAAGAAATAAGGCATTCGGCGATGGAGTAGCCGATTCCCGTTCCCGCACCTGTTACTAGGAAAGTTTTTTCTGTGATTTTTAAGTTTTCAAGATTCATTACAATCACAAATTAAGAAGGTTTGTCAGTAAAACATTCTGGTGAAGAAACAACTAATAAATTGAGAGCGTCGCTAGATTCATTTCTAATTTGATGTACTGCTCCTGGATAAAGTAATATGCTATCACTCCTGTTTAGACGATGCATTGTGCCATCAATTACAAGAGATGCTTCGCCCTCAAGTATATAGAAAAAATCTCTAAAAATTGGGTCGATTGACAGGTTAATTAACACCCCTATTTGCGTACGCCAAGTCTTGAAACCTAATTTTTTCGTTGGTCAAGTTCAATTGGGATGGCCATTACTGGCTCAATCTTATCAAAGGTAACCAAACTTAAACCCTTACCACACAAAGCTTTCAGGCGAATTTTCACCCACTCATAAATGTTTTATAGCGTTTCTCATAGCTATGAGAAACGCTATATCATAAATCGAGCAATAGTCAGCGAATAATTACTTTCTTAAGATTTACTTAATCAAAAGTCTCTCAAACCAGCACTAATAAAGACTCGAAATTCTTCAATTTCTTAGCTTCATTATTATTAGCATATCCATAGACCCGAGGGAGTTGCTTAGTGGTTAAAAGTACTTTTATGACCTCAGAGTTGGATACATTACTTAGGTTTCTGCCAGAAAGAAGGGCAGTAATGGCAGCTATCCCCAATGCCTGACCAACACCAGCATTAAATTCGACAATTCTACCAGCGGAGGAAGCAAACCCTTGAAACCCAGAACCAGGACTGACAACGGCTAAATTAGGAACTGCCTTAATTTGGGCATGCTGGATGCCAATGTTGAAAATAGGCTTACTAAAACTTACACTTTTAAACCCGTTCTGAGAGGCTCTGTTACCAAGACCTTCGATACCCCCGCGCACATCAAAATGATAGCCAAAGGTTCCCAAAGCGGACCAATTGGGTGTGCCACCTAAGAGCATTTGGGATCCATAGAGAGGGTCTACCACACCAGTAATATTGCCTGCATGGCGGATATAAAGCTCAGATGCTGGCTTAATAGCTTTTGCTCCGATACCCTTGAGCCAAGTTTCCACGAAATTCATCTCTTCGAGAATCTTAGCAGAGGGTTTAGCACCTGCTTGAGCTAATTCCTCTGCTTCAGTGCCATTGACCTTACACAGGAGGGCATTCCAGGAAAGCCTACCCCCTGGAAGAATTGCCACATTGCCTTCATCTGTTCGCCTTCCTGGAGACTCCCGCTATAATCGCGAGATTTAGCGGTGAGAGGA
>NZ_JAAHHE010000103.1:0-21788 GCF_010692525.1 Moorena sp. SIO3B2 | reverse complement strand
AGCACCGTCTGACTATTGCTACCCTAGTTAACGCAGCTTGGGCTTTGTTACTGAGTCGCTATAGTGGGGAATCAGAGGTATTATTCGGAGTAACGGTCTCTGGTCGTCCTGCTAATTTGTTGGGAGTAGAAAACATGGTAGGGGTGTTCATTAATACCTTACCATTGCGAGTACAAGTTTCTCCAAAAGCACAGCTCATACCTTGGCTACAGGAGTTAAACGAAAAACAGTTGCAATTACAAACAAATTGCTATATTCCTCTAGTTGAGATTCAAAAGCTCAGTCAAGTACCAGCAGGAGTAGCATTATTTCAAAACATTTTAGTCTTTGAGAACTATCCTGATATCTCTTGGCTTAAGTGGAGCAGCAATCTTAAGATAACAGAGATAGAGGGTTTTAGTAAAATCAACTATCCCCTGAGCTTAATAACAGGTGTAATTAATGAAGATTTATTGTTGAAATTTTTCTATGATACCAGTTATTTTGACAGTGAAACTATTGCTAGGATGTTGGGACATTTACAAACTTTGTTGGTAGCAATGGTGGCAAATCCAAATATTGAGTTAGGAAAATTGCCTTTAATGACAGAGGCAGAGCTAGATCAGGTATTGGTAGCGTGGAACAATAAGAAAACAGATTCCCGGACTAAAAAATGTATTCATCAGTTATTTGAGAGCTGTGTGCAGGAAACACCAGATGCAATAGCAGTAGTATTTGAGAAGCAAAAGCTGACCTACTCCCAATTAAATAGCAAAGCCAATCAACTAGCACATTATTTGCAAAAATTGGGAGTAGTTCCAGAAACGCCAGTGGGTATCTGTGTAGAACGTTCAGTAGAGATGGTAGTAGGTTTATTAGCTATACTCAAGGCAGGAGGAGCTTATGTGCCATTAGACTCCAACAATCTACAGAATTTGCCGTCAATTTCAGTAATATTAACCCTAGACTACCTCAAATCAAAATGGTACACCTATAGCGAGCAAGATGCTCGCGCTACGGTAGCTCAAATTCTGTGTCTAGATACCGAGTCGGAATCAATAGCCAAACAAAATACAGACAACCCAAACACAGAAACAACAGCCACTAACCTAGCTTACATTCTGAATCAAACCTTAGTAGAACATCAGGCTGTGGCTCAACGTTTACAATGGCTACAAGAAACGCTGAAAATAACTAATCAAGACATTCTGCTACAGAAAACCTGCCTGAGTCAAGATGTAGCAATTTTAGAAATAGGTTTACCTCTAATCAGTGGAGGTAGTGTAGTTATAGCTGCCAACGACAACCCGACAGAATTACAGGAATTAATCGGCCAGCACAAAGTAACCATAGTTCACCTGTATCCATCAGAACTACCAACCTGGTTAAACACAACTAACTCGGTAACATCTCTGAAAAGTTGGCGTACACTTCTTTGCAGTGGAGAAACCCTATTAACAGAGATAGCTGACAAATTTCTCCAAAGCTACCCAGTGTCATTACACAACTTCTACAGTATCCCAGAAGCAGCAGGAGAAATCACCCACTGGCAGTGGTCAGAAAAACCAAACAGAGAAAACGTACCTGTAGGCAATCCCGGTTGGTTATCAGTTTGTTTACTAGACCAAAACCAAAACCCAGTCCCCAAAGGAGTACCAGGAGAAATCTATATAGGTGGTTCAAGTTTAGCCAGAGGTTATCTACAGCCAAAGACATCACAAGAATTTATAGAACACCCCCAATTAGGCAGACTATTGCCAACAGGAGACATAGGTCGTTATCACAACAAAGGTTATCTAGAAATAGTCGGAGCTAAACAACGGCAAACATGGCTCAAAGGGAAGCGAATAGAACTAGCAAACATAGAAACAGCTTTGTTATCCATTACAAAAGTAGAACAAGCTTATGTACTAGCTCATCAAACATTCCTGGTAGCTTATGTCGTGGTGAGCGGAGTCTGGAACCCGAAACAATTACACTCCCAAATTGAACAGGAGTTACCCCCAAGCATGATGCCAGGAGCTTATGTTCCGCTTTCGAGCTTACCTTTGACTCACAAAGGAAAAGTAGACGAAGTAGCGTTAAAACGTTTCCCAGTAATTGATGATGATTTAGTGGAACGATGGGAAACAGAACTAAAGGCAATACCAGAAATAGAACAAGTGGCAGTAGTAGTGCAACAGAAAACACTAAAATTGCCACCATTGCATATATCAGACTTGTTGCCATCAGAACAAATAAAACTGCCGAATCATGGTGCAACTCCCGTAGTAGAAAAGTCATCTCCAACAACAGAATTAAAAACCCAATCAACATCCCAAAACCCAGCCATCAGTGAAGGAGAACCAATCAAGTGGCCGAAAGATGCACCAACTAATTTAGCAGAAGCATTAGAACGAGCAGCACAACAGCATGGGGATACGAGTCTGATATATATTCATTCAGATGGAGAAGTAATTAATCAAACCTATAGTGAATTGTGGGTAGAAGCTCAAAGACTATTAGGAGGGTTAAGGCAGTTAGGTTTGAAACCTCAAGATAAAGTAATCTTTCAGTTAGAATCAAATCAAGACTTTATCAGTGCATTTTGGGGTTGTGTGTTAGGAGGATTTGTACCAGTACCAGTATCAATACCCCCTAGTTATGACCAATCTCACAGTAGTCTGACCAAACTGCAAAACACTTGGGCTTTGTTAGGACGGCCTTTGATACTCACAGATAAAAAATTAGCTCCATCTGTGGTTGGGTGGTCCCAACGTATGAATTTAGGTAAATTCGAGGTACAAACCATAGAAAAATTGCGCGAATGTGAAGTAGATAGGAATTGGTATAATTCTCAGCCAGAGGATGTAGCCGTGTTACTACTAACTTCGGGTAGCACAGGGATGCCGAAAGCAGTAATGCAGAGTCATAGGAGTTTATTAAGTCGTAGTGCAGCAACAGCACAGATTAACAATTTTAGTAGTGAAGAAATTTCCTTGAATTGGTTTCCTCTAGACCATGTAGGTGGAATTGTAATGTTTCACATCAGGGATGTGTATTTGGGATGTCAGCAAATTCATGTACCAACACAAGAGATATTACCAGCACCGACACGGTGGTTAGATTTGATGTCTCAGTACCGGACAACAATTACTTGGGCACCTAACTTTGCTTACGAATTAGTAAATCAGCGTTTAGAAGAATTAGACTATTCCGATAGAGCAATCACTAAGTCAATATGGGATTTATCTTCCATGAAATTCGTACTCAATGGAGGTGAAGCAGTTGTTGCCAAAACCGCCAGAAAGTTTGTCAAACTACTGAGTAAATGGAAATTACCAAAAACAGCCATGCACCCAGCTTGGGGGATGTCAGAAACTGCATCTGGTGTAGCCTATTCTCATCAGTTTACCTTAGACTCAACAGATGATGGTCAGAAATTTGTAGAAGTAGGGTCTCCCATTCCTGGATTTGCCATCAGAATAGTCGATAATCAAAACCAGATAGTCTCAGAAGAAACTATTGGGCGGGTGCAAGTAAAAGGCGCGTCAGTAACCTCCGGTTACTATCAAAATCCCACAGCCAATCAAGAAGCTTTTACAGCAGATGGTTGGTTTAACACAGGAGATTTAGGGTTTCTGAAAAACGGGCGTTTAACAATTACTGGAAGACAAAAAGACGTAATTATTATTAACGGGTTAAACTACTACAGCCATGAAATAGAATCAGCGGTAGAAGAATTACCACAAATAGAAGTTTCTTACACTGCAGCTTGTGCCCTGCGAGAAACTAACAGTAATACCGATAAATTAGGGATATTTTTCAATAGTGAAAAAACAGAAGACACAGAGTTATTAGTTTTATTAAAAACTCTCAGAGAACAGGTAGTCAACCGCATGGGAATTAATCCAGATTATTTAATTCCCCTGGACAAAGAATTAATTCCTAAAACTTCCATTGGTAAGATTCAAAGGAGTCAACTGAGTCAAAGATTTGCCACAGGAGAATTCCAGGAAATCTTAAAAGGGATAGATTTAATCACGGAAAATAACAACACAATTCCTGATTGGTTTTATCAAAAAACATGGCGGAGAAAACAAGGAAATTATCAGACACATAAATTAGCTAAAATCGGAGTAATTTTAGTATTTTTAGATGAGTTAGGATTAGGTAAAAAACTGTGTCAGCTCTTAGAAAATAATTCTCAAGCTTATGTGCAGATAGAATTAGGAGAAACCTTCAAAAAAATCAATAAAAATCACTATGTAATAGCTCCAGATGTGAGAGAAGACTATCGACAATTGTACCAATCTCTAGGAGCAGAATATCAAAAAATAGGAGCAATGATTCATCTGTGGCATTATGATAAATATCCTGGAGAAATAGCTGACACAGAAACTCTAGAAACAGCACAGAAAACCGGAATTTACAGCCTTTTATTGCTCCTACAAACCTTTGGTAATCAGAAGGGAAATTATCCAGTACGACTACTGTATGTCGCCAGTCAGAGCCAGTCTCTTGAACCCAAGGAACTCATTGCCTATGAAAAAGCAACAGTACCAGGTTTGTTGAAAACTATTCCCCAGGAAAACCCTGAGTGGGATTGTCGGCATTTAGACTTACCACAAGAATCATTAGAAGTCAATAGCAATCGGATACTTGAGGAACTAACTATTGATGTCAAAGATACGGTTCCCGAAAAATCAGAAGTGGCTTATCGAGATGGAGAGCGTTGGGTATCAGGTCTGGAGAAAATTGACCTACCTTCAAAACCTAAACAAACATTACCATTCAAAACAGGAGGCACTTACCTGATCAGTGGTGGTTTAGGAGGAATTGGTGTTGAAATTGCTAAGTATCTCCTGGAAAATTATCAGGCCAAACTATTGTTGTTAGGTCGTACATCTCTACCAGATAGCAACAGTTGGGAAACATATTTACAACAAGGGGGTAAACTAGCAGAGAAAATCAAAGCTTACCAAGAATTACAAAAACTAGGTGGTGAGGTGATATACCTTGGGGTGGATATTGCCAATCAAAAAGCAGTGCAGGAGGTAGTACAGCAAACTTTGTCTGGATGGAACACTCAACAACTGGATGGGGTGATTCATTTGGCCGGGTTGATGCAGGAGCGTTTGTTGAGGGAGGAAACACCAGAGAGTTTCGCTGAGGTGTTACGGCCTAAATTATTAGGAACTTGGGTATTACATCAATTGGTAGAAAAGCAACCAAAGAGTTTATTTATTAATTTTTCCTCTATTAATGGTTTCTTTGGTGGCACGACGGTGGGAGCTTACGGTGCAGCTAATAGTTTCTTGGATGCTTTCTCTTACTATCAACGTTATCAGAGTCAATTACAGAGCTATTGTTTAGCTTGGAGTATGTGGGATGAAATGGGGATGAGTCGGGGTTATCAGATGAAGCAGTTAACTCAAGCTAAGGGTTATCTAGCAGTGGGATTATCTCAAGGTATGTCTTCACTGTTAGCAGGTTTATGCCATAACCAACCCTACTTAATGGTGGGTTTGGATGGTAGTAATCTTAATATCAGAAGGTTGACTTCTACTTCGGATAGTCTGCAACAATTAACGGCTTACTTTACTACTAACGGTAAAGGTAAACCAAATGTGAGTGTTCTGGAGCGCCAGGTACAGGATGCAGTGGGTAAACCTAGTAGTTGTGCTCTGGTGGAGTTGGCTGAAATGCCTTTGACTGAGGATGGGAATATTGATATAGCTTTACTTTCTCAGAGTAATTTGGGTCGTTCTACTCAAGAAAGGGTAAAACCTAGGAATGAGACAGAGCGTCAAATAGCTCAAATCTGGCAGGAACTGCTTGGGGTTTCCCAGGTGAGTATCTATGATAATTTATTTGAATTGGGTGGGAATTCACTGTTGGCGACTCAGGTGATTTCTCGCTTACGAAAGGCTTTTGAGATGGAACTGACTTTACAGCGTTTATTTGAGTCACCAACTATTGCTGGCATAGCTAAACATATTGAAGTGCTGCGTCAGCTTTCACAAGATAAGACTATATTAATCTCTGAAACAGAGGAAGAATATTATGAGGAGGAATTGTTATGAAAACAGTTGAGTTTGTCTCTTACCTACAAAATTTAGGTGTCAAACTTTGGATAGACAAAGATAGACTTGGCTATCGTTCCCCTAAAGGAGTAATGACAGCAGAGCTGAAACGAAATCTAGTGGAGCGCAAAACAGAAATTTTAGAGTTTCTTCTGGAAGTAGAAAAAACTCAGGAATCTGTAGCTAGTTCTATTCAACGAATTTCTAGGGAACAGGTAATACCCTTATCCTTTGCACAACAAAGGCTATGGTTTATTGAAAAAATGGGCTTGAGTAGCAACGCCTACAATATGCCATTAATTCTACATCTAGTAGGAAAACTAGACTATATAGCCCTAGAAAAAAGTATCAACCAAATTATTGCTCGCCATGAAACCCTGAGAACAACCTTCAGTGAAATCAACGGCACACCAGGACAAATAATTAAATCCTATTTTGAATTAGAACTACCCATAATTGACCTCACTGGGTTAACACCATCTCAGCAAACCACTAAACTTCAACAACTACTCCAACAAGAAAATGAACAAATATTCAATCTAGAAGTAGACCCCCCCATACGCGCTCAGTTGTTTCAACTAGGAACAACAGAAAACATACTGCAAATCACATTACATCACATAGCAAGCGATGGGTGGTCACTGACCGTATTACCCAAAGAACTCTCAGCCATTTACACTGCTACACTGGAAGACAAAGCATCCCCATTACCCTCACTACCAATACAATATGCCGACTTTGCAGTGTGGCAAAGGAACTACTTACAAGCTCAAACCCTAGAAACCCAACTAAGTTACTGGAAGCAAAAGCTGCAAAACTTACCTCAACTACAACTACCAAAAGACCATCCTCGACCCCCAGTTCAAACTTTTAATGGAGCAGGTATACCGATAAATATACCAGCAGCACTAACATCAAAAGTTAAACAACTGACCCAAAATCAGGGAACTACCCTATTTATGACCTTGCTAGCAGTCTTCAAAGTATTACTGTCTCGTTACAGTGGTCAAGAAGGTATCGCTGTGGGTTCGCCCATAGCCAACCGCAACCGCTCAGAAATAGAAGGGTTGATAGGTTTTTTTGTGAATTCCCTAGTGATGTACACAGACCTGGGAGGAGACCCTAGTTTCACAGAAGTATTAAACCGAGTTAAACAAACAGCCCTAGAAGCTTATGGTCACCAAGACATACCCTTTGAGAAATTGGTAGAAGAGTTGCAGCCAGAACGGTCTCTATCGCAAAGTCCCTTATTTCAGGTAATGTTTGCGGTGCAGCAGTCGGAAATCTTGAAACCATCCTTCAGCTTACCTAACTTAGAAGTAGGTTGGTATGAAGAGGTAGAAGCTGAGATGACAGTGCGGACGGATATGGAATTACATCTGTGGCCAGTAGGAGAAGAAATCAAAGGATTTTGTGCCTATAACCGAGACTTGTTTGAGCCACAAACAATTAGTAGGATGGTGTCACATTATGAAAACTTACTATCAGCATTGGTTGAGACACCAGAGCAACCTATTAGCAAGTTGCCATTAATGAAAGAGGCAGAGCTAGACCAAATACTGGTAGAGTGGAACAACACCAAAACAGATTACCCAAAAGACAAATGTATCCATCAGTTATTTGAGGAACAGGTCCAGAAAAACCCAGATGCAGTAGCAATAGTATTTGAGGAGCAAAAGCTGACCTATTCCCAATTAAATTGCAAAGCCAATCAACTAGCTAATTACTTGCAAAAATTGGGAGTAGTCCCAGAAATGCTAGTGGGTATATGTGTAGAGCGTTCAGTAGAGATGGTAGTAGGTTTACTCTCCATACTCAAAGCCGGAGGAGCTTATGTACCATTAGATCCTAATTATCCCAAAGAACGCCTCAATTACATGGTAGAAGATGCTCAACTCTCTATACTACTGACTCAAGAAAAATGGCAACATCATCTATCGGAAACTATAGCATCTGTGATTTGTTTGGATACAGATGAAGAAATTATTAGTCAACAGAGTCAACAAATGCCTGAAAATCAGGTAACAGCTAATCACTTAGCTTACGTTATCTATACTTCAGGTTCTACAGGCAAACCAAAAGGAGTAACTATTCCTCATCAAGGAGTAGTTCGGCTAATCTGCAACAACAACTATGTGCAACTTGAACCAACAGATCGAGTAGCTCAAGTTTCCAACACCTCTTTTGATGCGGCCACATTTGAAATTTGGGGAGCTTTATTACATGGAGCAGTGGTAGTAGTAATTACCAAATCTCTACTCCTTTCTCCTCAAGAGTTTGTTAACTATATCAAACAAGAAAAAATTACTACACTGTTTTTGACAACAGCTTTATTTAATCAGTTAGCCTACTCAGTACCAGAAGCATTCAGTAACTTGAAGAATTTGTTATTTGGAGGAGAGGCAGTAGATCCGAAATCAGTGAAACAAGTAGTTGATCAAGGTGCACCAGAAAGATTGCTTCATGTATATGGACCAACAGAAAACACTACATTTTCTTCATGGTACAAGGTGACTGAAGTACTAGAAGGAGCAACAAATTTGCCCATAGGTAAGCCAATATCTAACACCCAAATATATATCCTCGACTCCCAATTACAACCAGTGCCCATAGGAGTGCCTGGAGAACTTCATATTGGAGGAGATGGTTTAGCAACAGGCTACCACAACCGCCCCGAACTCACAGCCGAGAAATTTATTTCCAACCCCTTTGACAAGTCACAGGCTACAAGGTTATATAAAACAGGAGACTTAGCACGTTATCTACCAGATGGCAACATAGAATTTATAGCTCGAATTGACCATCAGGTAAAAATTAGAGGATATCGCATTGAAACAGGAGAAATAGAAACAGTTCTTAATTCATATCCTCAAGTCCAAAAAACAGTAGTAGTAGCAAGAGAAGATAACTCTGGTAATAAAGGTCTAGTGGCTTATCTGGTGCTAGAAAGTGAAACTCCAGAAGTATCAGATACAGAAAAAATAGAGAAAATGAAACAGTATCTGAAACAGGGGTTGCCAGAATATATGATTCCTAGTAGATTTGTACTGTTGTCACAACTACCACTGACTCCCAATGGCAAGGTAGACCGTAAGGCTTTGCCTGTACCGGATGTGGCTAGTAGTGTGTCAACGGAGTATGTAGCTCCACAGACGGAGACACAAAAGGTATTAGCAGAGATTTGGGCAGAAGTGTTAGGAATAGAAAAGGTGGGGATACATGATAACTTCTTTGAATTGGGGGGGCATTCTTTGCTGGCTACTCAAGTTGTGTCTAGGATACAACAAGCTTTTGAGAAGGAAGTGACTTTGCAGGATTTATTTGAGTCCCCTACTATTACTGACATTGCCCAGAACCTTGAAGTGCTGCATCAAGTTGCTCAAAATCAAACCACCTTAATTTCAGAAACAGAAGAACAGGAGGCATTTTTATTATGAAAACATTTGAATTTGTATCATATCTGCAAAATATAGGTGTCAAACTTTGGATAGATAAAGAGCAATTAGGTTGTCAGGCTCCGAAGGGAGTAATCACACCAGAACTGAGACAGGATATACTTGAGCGCAAAACAGAAATCCTAGAGTTTCTGCGGAAAGCTCGCACAAATAAAGAACCATTAGCAACGACTATTAAAAAAATTCCTAGGGATGGTAAGTTGCTCTTATCTTTTGCTCAGGAAAGGTTATGGTTTATTAACCAGCTATTTCCTGATAACTCTTCCTATAATCAGCCAATTGCCTTAAACCTGAAGGGGCCTTTAAACGTTGTAGCTTTGGAGCAAAGCCTGAAAGAAATCATCCAACGCCATGAAACTTTAAGAACTAGTTTCCCCGAAATAAATGGACAACCCGTACAGATAGTTGCTCCTGTAATGGAACTGCCACTGACTGTGGTAGATTTGCAAAGTAGCGACTCGACCCACGAACAATCAGAAAAAGTTAAAGAGTTAGTCAGACAGGAAGCTATCGCAACTTTTGACCTAGCTAATGGTCCAGTGCTACAAGTTACTTTGTTGCAACTAGAGTCAGAACATCATGTGTTGCTGATCAAAATGCATCATATTATCTCTGATGGTTGGTCTTTGGGAATTTTAGTAAGAGAGTTCTCGACCCTATATGATGCTTTTGCTCAAGGAAAGTTACCGGCTTTACCAGAGTTGCCCATCCAATACGCGGACTTTGGTCACTGGCAACGAGAATGGTTGACAGGAGAAGTCCTTGAGAAACAACTGAATTACTGGAGAAAACAGTTGTCTGGAATTTCCCCTATTCTGGATATTCCTACCGACTATCCTCGTCCTACTGAACCTACTTTTAAAGGTGGGATGGAATATTTTCAGCTTGACTCCTATTTAACCCAAAAACTGAAACAGTTAAGCCAAGAGTCAGGAAGTACGTTATTTATGACTTTGTTGGCTGCGTTTTTTGTTTTACTATCACGATATAGTAATCAGTCTGATTTGGTGGTCGGTTCTCCCATTGCCAACCGCAATCGAAGGGAAATAGAACCATTAATCGGTATGTTTGTCAATACCCTTGTTTTGCGGGCTAACTTGGCAGATAACCCAACCTTTAGAGAATTATTAGCTCGAGTACAAAAAACTACGTTAGACGCTTATACTTACCAAGATTTACCCTTTGAAAAGCTACTGGAAGAATTGCAAACGGAGCGAAACCTAAGTCATAACGCTTTAGTACAGGTGATGTTTGCTGTCCAGAATAACAAAATGGAGGCTTGGAATCTGCCAGGTTTAGAGGTAAGTCAAACGGAATTTGATTTTGATTTCACTAGATTCGATTTGGAAGTTCACTGTGGCGAAGTTTCATCTGGTATAGCAGCTTTTTGTATTTACAACACTGATATATTTAAGCTAGAGACAATATCTCGGATGATGAGACATTTCCAGACTTTGTTAGAAGCAGTGGTGGCTAACCCTGAACAGAAAGTATTGCAGTTGCCACTAATGAAATCATCAGAGCTACATCAGATATTGGTGGAGTGGAACAACACGAAAACAGATTATCCTAGGGACAAATGTATCCATCAGTTATTTGAAGAACAAGTAGAAAAAACACCAGATGCAGTAGCGGTAGTCTTTGAGGATAAGCAACTTACCTACTCTGAGTTAAATAGTCGAGCTAACCAATTAGCTCACTACTTGCAAACCCTGGGGGTTAAACCAGAAGTGTTAGTGGGTATTTGTGTAGAGCGATCGCTCTTGATGATAGTAGGATTATTGGGAATTCTCAAGGCAGGTGGGGCTTATGTACCATTAGACCCAAATTATCCATCGGAACGGTTAGCTTATATGCTCTCTGATGCAGGTGTGTCGGTATTGCTGACTCAGCAGTCATTAGTAGCATCCTTGCCAGAACATCAAGCTGAGGTAGTGTGTTTGGATAATGATTGGGAAACTATTGCTAATCAAGGTATTCAAAATCCTCCCAGTAAGGTAACAGCAGAGAATTTGGCTTATGTGATTTATACTTCTGGATCTACAGGAACACCTAAAGGAATTCTAATCTGCCATCAGTCTGTGGTCAATTTTTTGGTATTCATTAATTTTTGTCCTGGATTAACTGAGTCTGATACTTTAAATGCTATTACCACCATATCTTTTGATATAGCAGCTTTGGAATTGTATCTTCCACTTATAGTAGGAGCAAAGCTAGTGGTGGTTCCTCGTGAAATAGCTACTGATGGTTATCAGCTATTGCCGCAGTTATGGAAATCACAGGCAACAGTGATGCAAGGAACGCCTGCTACTTGGCAAATGTTATTAACTTCAGGTTTATCTGAGCAAAAGCCAAAATTAAAAGTTTTGTGTGGCGGAGAAGCTTTGTCTGTTCAATTAGCCCATGAACTATTAGAGACTGGAAGTGAGGTATGGAATCTTTATGGTCCTACAGAAGCTACGATTTGGTCAACGATTTACCAGCTAGGGGATGAGTCAAAGCCAGGAGAAAGTGGAAATGTAATCACATCAATTGGTCGTCCTATTGCTAATACTCAAATCTACATTTTAGATAGCAACACTCAACCAGTACCTATAGGAGTACTAGGAGAACTACACATAGGCGGAGATGGATTAGCTAGAGGCTACCTCAACCGTCCGGAATTAACGGCAGAAAAATTTATCCCTAACCCCTTTGAGAATAACTCAAAATTATATAAAACAGGAGATTTAGGCCGTTATTTACCAGATGGCAATATCGAATTCATTGGTCGCATTGACCATCAAGTAAAAATCAGAGGATACCGGATAGAGACTGGGGAAATCGAAGCCACCCTCAATCAACATCCTACAGTCAAAGAAACAGTAGTATTAGCTAGGGAAGACAACCCAGGAGAAAAACGTTTAGTCGCATACATAGTCAGCGAAGACAACTCCCTCAGCACCAGTGATTTTCGTGAGTTTTTGCAACAGAAACTGCCAGACTACATGGTGCCATCTGCCTTTGTCATTTTAGAAGCTTTACCATTAACCCCTAATGGCAAGGTCGAGCGCAAAGCTTTACCAGCACCAGAAGCGAAGTTGGAAGGAAATTTTATCCTACCTCGCGATCCTGTAGAACGTCAACTTGCTCAAATTTGGTCAGAAGTTCTGAATGTCTATCCCATCGGGGTTCAAGACAACTTCTTTGACCTTGGCGGTCATTCCCTGATTGCTGTCCGTCTTATGTCTCAAATTGAGAAGCAGTTTGGTAAAAATCTCCCCCTAGCTACTATCTTCAAAGGTCAGACAATTGAACAACTTGCAACTATTCTCCGAGAGTCAACAGATTCTATTTCTTGGTCTGCCCTCGTTCCCATTCAACCTAATGGTAGTAAGCGACCTTTCTTCTTAGTACCTGGAGGTGGGGGCAATGTCGTTTATTATTCTTACTTAGCTCGCTACTTAAGTTCAGACCAGCCCTTCTATGGTTTGCAAGCTATTGGTCTTGATGGAGAATCAGAGCCTTTCACCCGAATTGAGGACATGGCTGCCCATAATATCCAAGAAATACAATCAATTCAGCCTCAAGGCCCCTATCTGCTAGGCGGCCATTCTTTCGGTGGAGCGGTCGCTCTTGAAATGGCTCAACAATTACAAAAACAGGGGCAAAAAGTAGCTTTACTAGCAATTCTAGATACTACTCCACCAGAGCCTGAAAACAAGGTACTTAGTCTAGGCTGGAACGATGCAACGTGGATGACCTACATTGGCAAATTCCTTGGACATCTATTTGGGAAAGAGTTAAATGTATCCTACGAAACCCTCGAACGACTCACTCCAGACGATCAATTCAACTACTTATACGAGCAGTTGCAACAAATAAATTTTTTCCCACCCGGAGCAGGGATTAATCAACTTAGTGGTTTTGTCAGAGTTTTCAAGGCCAATAGTATGTGTTCTTATTTTCCACAGGAAATTTATCCTACCCCAATTACTCTGTTTCGATGTATTGAGCATTATCCAGAAGAGGTTATGGATAAGGAACTTTTTGAATCTCTTAGTGTTCAAAATATGAGTCTTCCAGACTTCGGGTGGAGTCCATTTTCTTCTAGACCACTGGAAATTTATGATGTTCCCGGCGACCATATCTCGATGGTGGCAGAACCTCATGTTCAGGTTTTAGCTCAAAAGCTGATGGCCTGCATAGAAAAAGCACAAGTGAAAGACAAATAATCCTGGGGGGGGGTGACATGCAAGCTAAAATCATTACTGGGTAATAAGTTCAGCCCATCAGTTACTTAGGGCTTGCTGAAAAAGTATTTGGGTAGGGATGGCGTTGCTGAATCAAGGAATGAATGCGCGGACATCTGGTTTTAGTCAAGCCCCCTAAATCCCCCAAGCGAGCAATCCCTCGCTTGGGGGACTTGTCTTGATGCAGTCGCTCATGGGGGAAACCCCCAAGACCGCGCTGCATCGCTTGAAAGTCTTGTTCCCCCCAAAATTGGGGGGCTAGGGGGGCAAAACCATACCCAGAATCAGCAACGCCGTAGGGATAGGCAAGAGGCAAGAGGCAAGAGGCAATAGTTCCGGAGTGCTCATCCGTGCAAGACAAGCACTGACTAACACAATTGCGCTTGTGAGGGGGAGAATCAGGATTGTCCTGTGATTACAGCAATTCAACTGATGTTTCCTGATTTTCTGCCCTCCAATACCCAGCAGCTAGTTGAGTCTACCTCGATTGACCTTGCTCAAAGTATTCAGCGTCAAGCTATCTCAACTCCCCTGAGCCCCCAGGCGATTGCCACAACTTACGTTAATCAGGGTAAGGGTGGCACACCAATTCTGTTACTCCATGGCTTCGATAGTTCCTTGCTAGAATTACGCCGCTTGCTACCACTGCTGGCTCAGGAAAATGAAACCTGGGCAGTAGATTTGTTGGGTTTTGGGTTTACTGATCGCATGGCAGGGACACCATTTAGCCCCAATGCGATGCTCGGTATGAGCCGCTACGCGATCGCAACCCATCTCTATTATTTCTGGAAAACCCTGATTAGAACACCAGTCATTGTAGTCGGAGCCTCGATGGGAGGTGCAGCGGCGATTGATTTTACCCTCACTTACCCCCAGGTTGTTAAACAGTTAGTATTAATAGATAGCGCTGGCTGCACCAAGGCTCCCCCGATTGGGAAGTTCTTATTTCCTCCCTTAGGCTACCTAGCGACAGCATTTTTGGCTAATCCCAAGGTAAGGCAAGGTATAAGTAAAAACGCTTACTATGATAAACGTTTGGCCTCTGAAGATGCCCGAATTTGTGCTGCATTGCACCTAGAAATGCCTGGTTGGAATCAAGCCTTGATTGCGTTTACCAAAAGTGGTGGTTATGGTGATTTTGGGGATAAGCTGGCTCAGATTAGCCAGCCAACTCTAATTTTATGGGGTGACCATGACCAAATTTTAGGGACTGCTGCTGCTAGTAAGTTTAAGGATGCCATCCCACAATCTCAATTAATCTGGATTAAAGACTGTGGTCATGTGCCTCACTTGGAACAAGCTCAAATTACTGCTGAGCATATTTTAGAATTTGCCTAGACTTCCGGCGGGGTGGATCTCATTAAAGCTGTTTGACCCGGTGGGTGGAATGGGCATCAGGCGTGGAATGGGCATCTTGCCCGTTACAATTTTCAAACGGGCTGTCCCAACAAAGCGCGAAGAGGCGGAAAATGACGCTAGCCCTTGGGTGGTGCGTTACGGGGCGGGCTGCCCCAACACTGGCTACGAGGTTGAACATGAGGGCAAGCCCGCCCCTAACGCACCCTACGCACCCTACGCAACTTTCCCCTATTGCCTATTGCCTATTGCCTTTTGCCTTTTTCGGCAATTCGTGTGTTTACAACCGAGATACAAACGCGCTTATAGCATTTTCAGTTAAGTTTTGAAAACGCGATCGCATGTCCAACATACCAGGGAATATTGGGATAAGCTGGTTCCAGGGGCATGATGTTATATCCTAGAGAGTCAATAAAAATCTCAATAGTTTGATTCTTGAGTTTAAAGGACTCTTGATTACCATCATCTACTTCATAAATCAGGATGGGCTGATACTCTTTAATAGTTTCAATCATCCCCCTTAAAACATTAATTTCTGCTCCTTCCACATCGATTTTGACAACCGTTGGGGGTTTCAAAGTCTTTTGGGACACCAAATCATCAATACACACAAGGTCAACTGTCATTTCACCCCTGAGATCTGGAGGTGTACCCGCTGTAGCTAAAGTAGCTCCCCCTGAATGATGGGCCAGCAACAATTCTCCGGTTCCGGTTGATTCAGAAACGGCTTGTGGGAAAACAGTAACATTGGAGAAGCTATTAAGCTCGACATTCCGTCGAATAATGTCAGCATTGTTTGGAACTGGCTCAAAAGCATAAACCTGTCCAGATGGCCCAACTAGCTTCGCAGCAATAATAGTAAAAAAGCCAATATTAGCACCGATATCATAGAAGATATGATCGCGGTTTAAGCAGCTTGCTAAAGCGTTCTGAAGCGGAAGTTCATAGGTACCACGTGCAAAATCAGGATTAGAACCATCCCCATGGAATTTTAGTCCTGCACCTACTCCCTTGTTAAGGGTTACCTGTTGATTGCTTAAAGTCATTAGTCTAAACCTTTGCTACAAAGTTTTGAAATACACTTCCTGTATCGTTGCCCCATTCCCAGTTAGCGACAATCCCAACTCGGTTAATTCTAAGACGCGCCGCATCTGGATAAACATCTGTCAGGGCACGATACAATACTGGTTCATCATTGATGAAGATCATATAATTCATGCCATCAAAAACCATGCGGAGCCGATGGGAAACACCCCAGGAAATGCGTTTACCCACATTTGTCCAGACAGCATCATATAACTCCTCAAAGCCATTGAGATAGAAAAAGGAAGACATGGAAGCACCACCGTAACAGTCATCTAACCAGTTATTGATAGTGATATAATTATCAGCATCTTGCCAAAAGATAAACCCTCCACGACCTTTTTCTCCCTGTCCTCGTCTAGTTCCAGGGGGAGTAATGTCTACCTGTAAATCCGCTATTTCTGGGTGATCCCAATCAATGGTGTAGGCAGTGCGACCTGGATTAGGATGCTTAGCATCAGCTTGGACTTTGGCTGTACTATTCCCAGTCAGCTCAATTACCCCTAGCCCAATATTCCGATGCCAGACTTTGCTACCACTAGTGGTGGTTTTTCCCATCAAGTCCCCAGCTGCACCAGCAAAATCTTCAGTGATAGCTATTTCGGTACCCTCTACTACCCAAGGGGAGCCTAGGTCGAGTTCAGAAGGAATAGGGATAGTGCGTGGGTGAGCCTCAAAGGCGCGAAAATACAGACTATTATTAGGGTTAATCCCACCAATGCCAACACCGGTAGCGTTTGCCAGGCGGGTATCTGTAAAGCACTTGTTAAAGACTAACTGGCCATTGAGGTACAGGCTGAAGGTCTTAGCATCATCTAATATCTGTAAAGAGTTGATCGCTCTTGGCTGTAAATACCATAGATCGCTAACAGCTAAACATTCCCAGCTATCATGGTCTTGAATCATAAGTTGACATTTCTCCCCGTCTGCTAGGAAACTCCAGAATTGGTTTTTATCCTGAACACGCCACACAATGCGGACTCCAGTTATCTGAGTAGACGTTTCGACCAGCAAATGGATTAGCCCAGAGGGTGTGGGACACTCCAACATAGCGAGGCTATCTGGTTGAGTGGCTCTAGCACCATCAGCTGTTAACTCATAACTTCCTTGAGAGACACTCCAGACACCACCCTTGTCCGCTTCAGCACCATCTAGCAAACCATCACCAATCAGGTCATCTGCTGCCTGAGCTGTACCGTACCAGGTGGCGATGTCTGAAATTTCGGCTACATTAGCGCCATAAATGCGCGTATCGACTTCAAAACCATTCTGTCCCAAAATACTTTGGTATACACCAGCATATACTGTCGCATCATCATTGAAAGGATCAATAGCAATGGGACGCATGTTAGGGTAAGCGGCCAGACCATGAGCATGATTGACAGAAGCAGCATAATAGGCGGCTCCCTTTTCCCGCAGAACCACGATGTAATAAACCTGGAGATTTTGTAAGCCCCTAAATGCTGAGAGCAGATACCCGCCCAACCGAGTCCACAACTCTCCATTTTCTGCCCCAGTGGCATGAACAATAAAGGCATTTCCCTCTACAGTCGGGTCAACAGGAACTTCCCTGGGGAACCAACCCACTGCCAGATTCTCATCAATATTTGGCAATTTAAACGGTTTGAAATATTTTGAAATTCTGGAGGTACTACGAATCCACCATAGGAGCTTTCGCAGCATCCTGCTTTTTCCCTGACTGGAAGTCCAACGCAGAAGTCGTTTAGCCGGTTTATCTGTCTCAGGACCAATCATCCACCGATGAAGTCGTTCTGTCAGGGGCTCAATCCTTTCGGTCTGGGATGTATTATGACCATTGCTCAGAAACACTCCAAAGGCGAGTCCATTGGTACGGGTGTACGGACCATAAGCAATGCCCTGTCTGCCCCACGCAGGTTTTAGCAGAGGCTGGAGACGTAATGCGCCATTGTCAATCCCAATCAGCTTTTCGACATCTATACCCTTACGAACTGCACCACTGGGAGTTTTAGTACCAATGGTTTTACCTGCACAACAGTTGTCTGAAAATGTGTCTGTGAAGGATTTGTTTACTAAATTTTTTGGTGGATTTAATTGTTGCATGTTGTTACTTATTTATATAGCGTTTTTAAATGAGATGTGAAACTAGGATTGATGGAAATTATGAATTACCTACTCCCTACTCCATTTTATTTAAGATAAACAAAAAATAAAATGGATATATGATGCCCCATATATCCAGAAATGATATGACTGATAAAAATCTTGAACACTCTTGTTACTTATGATTTCATGATTATCTTAAATGAAGTTGCCAAATTGGCTAATTTATCGCTAGCGATGCAGCGCGGTCTTGGGGAGCCAGTGCGGTCTTGGGGGTTCCCCCCATGAGCAACTGGCGTGGTTTCCCCCATGAGCGACTGCATCAAGACTATTCAGAATTATGAGTCAAACTATATCGACGAAATAATTCATATTTTTGAAAAAAACAGTCTAAAAACTCCCCCTCTGACACATCCCTCAGGGTTAGCCAGCGTGGATGAGCAATTAGTTGCTTCATTTGAGATTGATGTTGGTCTAGGGCAGTACGTTTGATATCAAAAACATCACCAATATAGACAGATAATCTAAAATCATTCAGTAAGCGAAACCCTGACATTATGGTTTTTTTGAAAAAGGAGACTAGCTTTGGTTTACTCCCTTCGACCTTTGTCCAAGGCCAGTGATTCCAGAACCATATAGGATACTCATAAACTGTCACATCAAATTTAATTGTTTTGAGTGCAGCTATGACAATTTCATTGGTAGCATTATGGTCAGATACACCATCTTTGTAGTAGGGAATAAAAATTTCTTCAGGAAGATAGTTAAGAATAATTTGTGCGACGTTATGGATAGCAATTTTTCTGGTTTGATCTAATGTTCCATCTTTGAATTCCAGGAAGCTGACATCATGCTGTTGCAGACCAAGTTTTTGAGCGGCTGCTAAGGCTTCATTAGCACGTATTGATTTTACCTGATTTTCTGGAATCAGATGAGCATGAGATTGAGATCCATCTGTCATAAAAACAATTTTTACATCGGCTCCGGCTTGCTTTTTACGGATAATTGTTCCACCACAGCCAAGGGTTTCATCATCCTGATGGGGGGAAAATATAATCGCCGAGCGTCTTAGATTTTTTCTGTCATACTCAACTCTGGTACTATGGATTAGAAAACGATAAAACTGGCGTACCAGAGTTTGTAAGGATAATTTATTGTTCATTTTTAACTTGTCACTTGTCACTATTCCCTGATCCGAAGTTCAACAGGGTACATCTCATTTTTGGTGTTTGAGCCGGTGGTGCGTTACGGGGCGGACTTTCCCAAGGCTGGCTACGAGGCTGAAAATGACGGCGAGCCCCCCTAACGCACCCTACGCAACTGATAGCTGATAGCTGTTGGCGTAGCCTGCGCGTAGCGCATATGCTTACCTTTCAAAGAATAGTCTTGTACTGCGTAAGTAAATCATCAACAACTTTCTCGAAAGAAAATAGTTCAACCGCTCGCTGATGTCCAGCTTGTCCCATGGATGTTCTAAGTTCTTGGTCAGAAAGAAGTTGCAAGATGGCGTCTGCTAAAGCATCAGCATTACTCCGTTCAACCAGCAGACCTGTCTTACCATCTTCCACAATCTCGGGAAAAGCACCAGCTTGGGTAGCAATAACGGGAAGACCTGCAACCATAGCTTCCACAATTGGCATCCCAAATGCTTCGTGACATACTGACGGAAATACAAAAATGTCTGCCTGCTGATAATAATTGACTAACTTAGATTGAGGAAGGGAGCCAGTGAAGGATACTTGGCTGGCTAGATCAGCACCAAAGTGATCATTCAATTCGGAAAGGTATCGTCTCACGTAACCTGTCCAACTTTCATCACCGTAGAATGACGCTAACTCTGCCACTTTGGAGTCATCACTTAATCCGACAAGATAGTCGTAGGGTAATGCACCTACAGGACCAACGAGATCAAGTTTGGTTTGAGGGCAGCGCTCGAGCACTTTTTTAAACGCTTCTAATAAGACATGGGAGCCTTTTTCTGGAGATACTCTACCCACATAGAGTAATCGTTTAGCCGGATTGTTGCTTCTGCCATTTTGCTGATTATGGCTGACATAGAAATTCATGAAGCGATCAAGGTTTACCCCATTAAAAACCGGCTGACAGCGCTCGGCAAATTTAGGAAAACGCTGGCGAATCCCTTCTGTGATATACTTACTAGTACCAATAACTAAATCTACCTTACTAAGCCGCTTTTCTAGAATTTTGTGATCGAGTTGGGTCAACCACTCACAATGCATGTGCAGGGCAATTTTTATGCCTGGGTTAAAGGCTCGTATCACTGGAATAAACTGAGATAAGTTGTGAATGTGAACAACATCACATTGCTGTTTTTTCAAGTCATTTGCTACCTGTAAAATATATGCTAGGTAATAGAGTTGGGAGCCAAATATAGGACGTTTTTGATTCTGGAATCCTGGAACTTTTTCCAGATAGTTTAGCAGTTTTTTATCCCGGCCTATGGGAATATATCGATAGTCTACTCCGTCATGACTTGCCGTATTAAAGCGTTCTCCTGGTGTATAGACAATAACATCACCATCTTGAACTAAAAGACGGACGAATTCATAGGTCAAAATACCGATAGAATCCATCGGATTTGGAAACGAGGTCATCACAAAGGGTTGACAGACAAATGCTATCTTTAATCGTTTCTTAGAATCTGCTCCGTTTAATTGATGATTTAATTTGTTGTTTAATTTGTTTTGCTCTCGGTCAATCCTAGCTAATTTATTTTGCACTAAAGTGGTGTAGACTACAGTGTTACTGGGATTGAGTTTGAGGACATTGTTATAGGACGCGATCGCATCATCTAATTTGCCTTGTTCTTGGAGAGCAACTCCCAAGGTATAATGGCTGTTTACCAAGTCTGGCTGTATTGCGATCGCTTTCTGGTAGTAAGCCACCGCAGTCTTCAAATCGCCTCCTATTTTCCGAGTAACGCCCAAATCGTGATTTAATGCAGCGTAGTAGGCCTGTTTTTCTTGGGAAAGCTGCCCTTGAGCGTAGAGAGCATTACCCAAATTCACATCAGCTTCAGCACAGTTCGGCTGAATCTCCAAAGCTTTTTGATAGCATGCGATCGCATTTTCCCACTTGCCTTGTTGTTGTAGAGCATAGCCAAAGTTGTTGTAAAGCGCTACCGAGTTCGGCTGTAGGGCTAACGCTCGCTGATAAGCTTCCACTGCTTCTGACAATTGACCTTGAGCTTGACGCAAATTGCCTAAACTGAACCAAGCCTTGAAAGACTCCGGATCCACAAGCAGGGTTGTATTGAAAAACTCCTCAGCAGTTTGGTACTTACCTACCTGTTGTGCTAGCATTCCTAACCCATACAGGGCATCTGGTTGGTTAGGTATTCCTGCCAGAATGTTACGATAAACTTGCTCAGCTTCCACCAAGCGATTGGCTCGATGATATTGAAGAGCAACTTGAAGTGCTTCAGAAAGTTGTGTCACTGTTGTAATCCTCAATTTTTACTTTTTAATTGGTAATTGGTAATTGTATAGAGTTGTGAACATATTCGCCCTTGGGTA